>CAZYLX010000326.1:0-4623 GCA_964648595.1 uncultured Acidimicrobiaceae bacterium | reverse complement strand
GGCCCAGGCCGAGCTGGTCGAGCGAGAACTCGAGATCGAGCGACGCTCGATCCACGAACAGCCAGTTGCGGAAACCAATGAGCTGGCGGCCATCTATCGCCAGCGGGGCATCGAAGCCGATCATGCAACCACGATGGCTGAGGCCGTCATGGCTGATCCCGAGATCGCCTTGGAGGTCCATGCTCGGGAGGAACTCGGGGTCGATCCGTCGGACACCGGCGACCCCGTCGCTGCTGCGCTCAGTTCGTTCGTTGCGTTCGCCATCGGAGCGATCCTTCCGCTGTTGCCTTGGTTCCTCACAGACGGTGACCGTGGCGCAATCTTGTCGAGCGTGATTGGCGTCATTGCTGCCGGCTCGGTCGGTGTTGCGCTTGCGTACTTCACCGAGCGGTCGGCCATCCGGACCGCCGCCCGCCAGATCGGGTGGGCCGTGCTTGCCTGCTCGGTCACGTGGATCATCGGCAGCTGGCTGGGAGCGGTGGTATGAGGGTCATTCGCAGCCGACGACGATTTCTGGTGCAGTTCGGAGGCGGCGTCGCCTCTGTCGTTCTCGTTTCCGCCTGTTCATCGTCCGACGAAGCCGCTGATGCGCCGACAGGAACAACGGCGGCGGACACCGGCGCCGGTGGAGGAGCGACAACGACCTCACCTGCCGCCACCGAGGCACCGTCTGACGATGCGGAACTCGCCGGTGTCGTGTGGGAGCAGGTCTCGTTCGGTTTCGTGTCCGCATACCTGTTGCAGCGGGGGAGTGAGGTCACGATCGTCGATACGGGAACGGGGACAACCGAAGAGTTCGAGTCTGGCTTGGCGACGCTCGGATCGGGCTGGAGCAACGTCGCCAACGTGATCCTCACGCACTCTCACGGCGACCACATCGGCGGTCTTGCTGCCGTCATCGAGAACGCGCCGTCAGCGAAGGCCTTCGCCGGTGTTCCTGACCTGGAGGCGATCGCGGCCGGAGGGTTCGATGCCGAGCAGTTGACCGGGGTAGGTGACGGCGACGAAGTCTTCGGCCTCGAAGTCATCAGCACGCCGGGTCACACGCCGGGTCACATTTCGGTGTTCGACGCAGCGAGTGGATTGCTCGTCGCCGGCGACGCCATCAATACCAGCGGCGATGAGGTCACCGGTCCGAACCCCGATTTCACGCCAGACATGGCAACGGCCAACGCCTCGGTCGCGAAGATCCTTCAAAGTCGATCGATCACCACGGCGCTGGTGGGGCACGGATCTCCGGTCGAGGGAACGGCCGGCGAGTCCCTCGCTCAGCTGGTTTCCGAGATCGGCTGAAACCCCAGATCAGGCGCGGACCCGGTCTGTGAGCAGCAAATCAGGCGGCAGCGCGGGTCTTGCGAAGTACCGGATCGGCAAGCCCGAGCACCTTGTCGGTGAGCTTCAGCACGCGTCCGGCAGCGCCCGGCGTGTCGGAGTCGACCAGGTTCCCCATGACTTGCAGGGTGATCTTGGCTATGGCGTCGGTGCCAACGGCCATCCGCAGTCCCGTGTTGAGGATGAACGGATGTCCGATCAGGAACGAGAATCGACGACCGGTTCGTAGGAAGCTGTCGAACCGTTGGCCGACCTCGACGTCATAGCGGTCGGGAGCTGTGGCCGGATCCTCGATGAAGAGGTCCGAGGCCAGCATTCCCGACTCGAGGCCGTAGTCGATGCCTTCGCCGTTCATCGGGTTGACCAAGCCGGCAGCGTCGCCGATGGCCACCCACCCGGGGCCGTGCCGTCGCTGGGTGCTCATCGGCAATCGCCAGGCACGGGGCCGTTCGAGGTTCGGCCCGAGATCCCACGGCTCGTCGACCAGTGCCCGGTATCTGACCAGCAGCTTGTTGAGGTTGAGGCTCTTGAAGCCCTTCATCGTCGACAGCGCACCGACCCCGATGTTGACGGTGCCGTCGCCGGCCGGGAACATCCAGCCATAACCGGGAACAGCGGTGCCGAACTCATCCTTGAGGGTGAGGCACGCTTCGAGGTGGCGGTCGGCGTGTCGAGGTGACTCTGCGTAGGTGCGAATCGCGAGGCCGAAGGGCTCGTCTGCGACGCGCTCGGCGCCCAGCATCCGAGAGACGGCTCCGGGTGCTCCTGTCGCAACCACGGTCATGGTTGCGGTGGTCTTTTCGCCGTTGGCCTCGACGCCGACAACTCGGTCGCCGTCGAGCATCGGCAATGCTTCGGCGCCCCACCGAATGTCGGCGCCGGCTTCTGCGGCGGCATCGATGAGGGCTGCGTCAAGACGACGCCTGGGCCACACGGCCCCGTGGTCGGGAAAGCGGCTGGTGCTCGGCCAGGCCAGCTCTCGTTGAGTCTTGTTGGCGATCATGCGGAGCCCATCAATGTGGTGGGCGTCCTCCATGTCGATCTTGAGTTCGTTGAGTGCTCCGACGGCGCGCGGCGTCAGCCCATCACCGCAGACCTTGTCTCGGCCGTATTGCGCCTTGTCGAAGACAACGACACTGGCGCCCTGGCGAGCCGCCTGGATCGCAGCGGCAGCACCAGCGGGTCCGGCTCCGATGACTGCGAGATCGACATGTGGCATCAGCCAATCGTGCCCGATGTTCGAGCTGGTCGCGCACTCAGGCGAACGTGACCCTTGGCTCCGCCAGGCGGGGTCGTTCAGCCGATCGATCGAAGGTCGACGACGAACACCAGTGTCTCGTTCGGGCCGATCACACCGCCGGCACCTGCTGCGCCGTAGCCGATGTGGGGTGGAATGGTGAGTTTGCGGCGGCCACCGATCCTCATGCCCTGGACCCCTTGATCCCAGCCGGCGATGACCTGGGATGCGCCCAAACCGAACGCCAGGGTGTCGCCACGGTTCCAGGAAGCGTCGAATTCCTTGCCAGTCGACCATGCGGCGCCGACGTAGTCGACGTTCACCTGCATGCCGGCAGTGGCCTCGGTGCCGTCGCCGACAACAAGGTCGTCGATCTGGAGATCTGCCGGCGGCTCACCGGCAGGGATGTCGATCACGGGTCGTTCGAAAATGTCCACGGCAGGAGGATAGAAGTCGGATGAACCGATCAGCCCAATTCTGGGAGTACGGCTCAATGTTTTGTCAGATCTGGCCGAAACGAATCATTGCACGGGGGTGATTTTGCTCCCATGCGCACTGATCTGAGTTGCCGACCACATCCGAAGGACCATCATGATCCACGAAACACTGATTCGTCTCTGGGCGGCGACGACGACTGCTCTCAAGAACCGGGATGCCGAACGGGGCGCTGGCCTCGTCGAATACGCGATGCTCATTGGCATGATCGTGCTCGTCTGCATCGCAGCCATCACTGTGCTCGGCGGTGCCACGGAGGAGCCCCTCAGCGAGCTCGGTTCGCAACTCGGCAGCTGATTCGGGAAGCGGCCGCTACGCTCGCTTGCTCACCTGCGGGTGTAGCTCAATGGTAGAGCACCAGGCTTCCATCCTGATGACCGGGGTTCGATTCCCCGTACCCGCTCCACGCTGCAACAAGCTCGACTGATTCCGCGTTGCGTTTGTCCCCTCTCCGGGAACCTACGCAACACAGATCGAGCCGGGGCGGCGATGTCGTACCCCCGGGTGCCCAACATCTCTCCGACCCGGAGGTGCATGATGGACCCGCGCTCGATCGATGCCCTGGTGCTGACGCTCGGCGCATCAAACGGATTCGCGGTAACGACCGCCAAGCTCGAGGCTGCTGGACTCAGCCGCAAACAAGTTGCCGGGCGAGAAGGCCGGTTGCTGACCAGGGTGTCACCCGGCGTCTACGCCGTCGGACCGGTAACGCACGCGGCGTTGACGAGCGCCGCGCTCCTTGCCATGGATGGAGCAGTCCTATCGCATCGGTCCGCTGCTCGATTGCACGGTCTCCCGATCGGGGACCCCGGCGGTAACACGCGTCCGATCGAGGTGCTCAGCACACACCGAACAAGGGCCCGTATCGACGGTGTTCGGTTCCGGACGACGAAGCTGCTCGCCGCAGAAGATGTGACGCGCCAGGGTCGACAAGCGGTGACCACATCGGCTCGAACCCTTTGCGATCTCGCGCCGTCGATACACGGTCGAAGGTTGCAACATCTGGTCGAGTACGCGATCACAGAAGAGTTGATGACCGTCGCGGAATTCCAGGCTTGCCTGCTGAGCTACTGCCGGCGCGGGCGGCGTGGCTCGACGCTGCTTCGACGCGTCGGTGACCTCGTCGTGGGTGAGCTCGTCGTGGGTGGCGATCCGTTGCTGATCTCTCGCCTCGAGCAGCTGACGATTCGGCTCCTCACTGCCGAAGGGCTCACCGGCTGGATCAGTCAATTCGTTCCGCCATGGCACGACGGGATTCGTGGCACCGTCGACTTCGCGTGGGCCAACGAAAAGGTGCTCCTCGAAGTCGACGGACGCCGATGGCATTCGGTCACCCAGGCCTTCGACGATGACCGACGTCGCGACCAGGCGGCGATGGCGGCCGGCTGGTGGCCGATTCGCGCCGGCTGGCAGCAGGTGACCCAGCGCCCAGGTGAGTTGGTCGCGGTCTTGCGGCAGGCCCTCGGTCGGTCTTGAGAAGCCTCCCAGGTGTTTCCAGGCCAACCGTGTTGCGTTTGTTCCCGGTTCGGGAGCAAACGCAACACAGAATGTTGGACCCA
>CAZYLX010000325.1:0-4624 GCA_964648595.1 uncultured Acidimicrobiaceae bacterium | reverse complement strand
TAGACGTTCTCGCCACCCGAGATGTACATGTCCTTCCAGCGGTCGACGATGAACACGAATCCCTCATCGTCCATCTGGGCTGCATCGCCGGTCTTGAGCCACCGGCCCTCGAACGCATCGGCGGTTGCGTCAGGCCGGTTCCAGTACCCCGGTGTGATGTTGGGTCCGGCAACCCACAGTTCACCGATCTCGTCGGGCCCGCAGTCCGAGCCATCTTCGGCAACGATGCGGAACTCGGTGTGGAGCAGTGCCTTGCCGGTCGAGCCGATCTTGCGTAACGCATCACCAGGATCGAGGAAGATACACGCCGGGCTGGTTTCGGTCATTCCGAAGCCCTGGGTCAGAGAAACGCCCCGTTCGGTCCAACCTTCCATGATGGTCAGAGCGCACGGAGCACCGCCGACACCGGCAGCCCGCAGACGCGACAAGTCGGTGTCCTCGAAGTCGGGGTGTTGCATCATGAACTGATAGGGCGCCGGTACAGCAAAGAAGTGGGTGATGCCCTGGGCCGGATCACCGAGCACGCCAAGGGCCTCGCCGGGGTCGAAGGCCTTCAGGATGACAACGGTGCCACCCGCATGCAGCACGGGGTTGCTGTAGCAGTTCAACCCACCGGTGTGGAAGAGCGGCAACACGTTCAAGTGCACCGTGTCGAGTCCGATCCCGCCCGGGATGCCGAGATTGACGGCGTTCCAGAAATTCATGCCGTGGGTGATCATGGCGCCCTTTGGCAGCCCGGTGGTTCCCGACGTGTACATGATCGTGATCACGTCATCGTGGGTCAGGATCACACGCTCGACGCTCTGGCCCTCGAAACGAGCAAGGGCGCTCTCATACGCGCTTTCGGGAGCACCACCGTCGATTGCCAACAGCTCGCCGATCGAACAGCGTCGCTGCAGCTCCTCCGCCGACTCGGCGAATTCCGCATCATGGACCAACAGCGCCGGTGAGCTGTCGTTGAGGATGTATTCGAGCTCGGTGACCGTCAGCCGCCAGTTCAGCAGCACACAGATCGAGCCGGTGCGGGCGCATGCGAACTGGACGTCGAAGAACTCGACCCCGTTGTGGGCGAGCACGGCGACACGATCGCCCCGCCCGATGCCCAGTGACGTCAGGTAGGCGGCCATCGCCTCGACTCGTTGGTCGAGCTCGCTGTAGGTGAAGCTTCGATCGGTCCCGAGATCGCGGACGGCTTCCTTCGCTGGGCGCTGGCCGGCGTGGTGTGCGATCCAGTCGTAGGCCCTCACCGCGCCGTGACCGGCAGGTCGCGAGGTCGTCAGCGACGCCACGGCCTCGGGATCGTCGGTGAAATCAGTTGATGCTTCTGTCTTCGACACGAGCGCTCCTTGGGGTGGTCAACGGAAGTTAGCAACCCCCTTCGAGCGGGACCAGTAGCGTCGGTCGGTGTGCGTCGACACGACTGCGCGCTCAGCGATTGAACAGGCGGGATCTTCTATGGCACGGATACTGGATTACAACGGCCAAGACGCAGAGCGGACCGTGACCGTCGCCTCGATCAGGGCCCTCAAGGGCAGTGGGCAACAACTGGCACAGGTCACCGCTGCGACCGCCGATGAGGCAGCAGCGGCCGAAGCTGCCGGTGTCGAGATGGTCGTGTGCCTGGCCGCAGCCCTCCCCGACGTCCGCGAGGGCTCGTCTCGCCTGTTTGTGACGGCGGCGATCGACTTCGACGGTGCTGTCACAGAAGACGACCTGTTGGGTGCCGCATTCGCGGCTCTCGGAGCCGGCGCCGACGCCGTGATCACGGCTCGAGGTCTGTCGTGCGTCCGGCGCCTCAGTGCCGAGGACATTCCCGTCATGGGACACCTCGGGTTCGTACCGAAGAAATCGACCCTGTACGGCGGGGTCCGAGCCGTTGGCAAGACCGCCGAAGAAGCCGCTGCGCTGTTCCAACAGTTCCGCGGGTTGGAAGAAGCCGGTGCCTTCGGCGTCGAATGCGAGCTGATCCCGGCGAAGGTGATGGCCGAGATCAACAAACGAACGGGGTTGGCCACGATCTCCCTCGGCTCCGGGCACGACGCCGATGTGATGTTCCTCTTCACCTCTGACATATGTGGCGAGGGACCCCGTCAACCTCGTCACGCACGGGTCTATGGCGACCTTGCTGCGCTACAGCAGCAGATCGTCGACGAACGTGTGCGTGCGCTGACCGCATTCCGAGCCGACGTAGCGACAGCAGCCTTCCCGAGCGCGAACGAGGTCGCGGCCATCGACGAGGAGGAACTCGCCCGCTTCGTGGAGGGCATCTCCGACAGCTGAGCAGCTTCACGAAGCACGAGGCCACGAGTGCCTCAAGCGGAATCGAGGCTCATCCTGCGGTCCAATCTGCCGATGGTGAGGGGGCAACTTCCCCGAGCTGAAAGGTTGCACGGTGGGCACAACAACGTCGTCGCGACCTGAATCCGCGGCTCCATGACAACCTCGGCCGCCTCACGGCGCTCGTTCGCCGCGTTCGGGCGCGCATCTGTCGCGGCGCTCTCGGCGGCCGTGATCGCCATGGTCATCGTGCTCGGCTTCCTGCTCGTCCAGGGCTACCGGCCGGTGGTCATCACCACAGGCAGCATGGCGCCGACCGCTCCCGTCGGATCGGTGGTGGTCGCCAAGCCGGCCGACGACGTGCGTATGGGCGACATCCTCGTCATGCAGCGCGACGGTCGAGCAACCGTGACCCACCGCGTGATCGAGATCGAGCGAAATGGTGCGGGCGAGCCGTACGCCGTCACGCGGGGCGACGCCAACGAAGACATCGATGCCGCGCCGTACCCCATCGCCGAGTCCGAATTGGTCGGGCGATGGGTCGTGCCCCGCGTTGGCCGAGTCCTTCTCGCAATTGGTTCTCCTGTCATTGCTCTTGGGGTGGTCCTTCTCGCAGTCATCGTCCTCGCCGCCGCGATGCTCCGGAAGATTTGGGACCGCGGTCCCACGGTTGGTTCGAAGCCCTCGCCTGCTCCGCAGCGCTCACCAGCGACGAGGCTGAGGCGCCGCTCTGTCGGCATGAGAACTGCGGGTCTGGCCACCGTTGTCGGTGTGTTGTTGGGTGGCGGTGGCGTCGCGTGGTCGCTGTATCTCGGCGTCGCCAGCGTTGGCGGCAACGTGTTCTCAACGAGTGCTTGCTATGACGCCAAGCTCGGCTCAGTGCAGAAGGGCCAGCTCGTCAACTCCGCCGATGGATTGCAGACAGCAACGATCGGCGCCGTTGATCCGGCGGCATCGTTCCTCCTGTTCTCGGTCCGCAGCGCGTCGAACGAGCCGAGCGACTCCATGGTCATGGGCCGTCTCCTCGATGGAACGACCATCGAGTTCACCCGTCAGACCGACGCCGGCGCCCCTCCAGCCGTCACCATCGAGTGGTCGGTGGTCGAATACGCCTGTGGCATCTCGGTGCAGCGTGGTGTGTTGAACGGCGACGGCACCAACCAGATTGATGTGCCCATCACGGCGGTCGATCCGGTTACCTCGTTCGTGACGAATTCGTCGGTCCCTGCCGGTACGTCAACGGACTTCCAGCGAGAC
This sequence comes from uncultured Acidimicrobiaceae bacterium, assembly GCA_964648595.1. Lineage (GTDB taxonomy): Bacteria > Actinomycetota > Acidimicrobiia > Acidimicrobiales > SZUA-35 > SZUA-35. The sequence continues at coordinate 1,090 of CAZYLX010000325.1, read as the reverse complement.
GAGCCACAGATCGTCGAGCTCCTGGGCGGCAACACGGTCCGGCTTCGCTCCGATGTCAGTAGCTCCTTCTCACCTCTCCGACAGTTCGCATGGCAGGTGATCACGTTCACAGCGCCCGGTGATGCCGCGGTGCAGAACGTTTCGACCACCCTCGGTTCCGGTAGTGGATCGACGACCATCTCTCTCGCTCAACCGGTCGATCCCGAGACGACGATGGTCCTCGCGTCCATCAGCTCACCATCTGTCGGTTCCGACATCGGCGAGCGATTGGTCCGGGTGCGGCTCGTCGACTCGACCACCATCGAGGTAGTGCGACCGATCACCACGGACTCGGTCGAGGTCGCAGTTCAGGTCGTCGAGCTCCGCGACGGCACGACGGTTCAACGCGGGATCCTCGATCTCAGCCCCGCCGAGTTCGCCGAAACGGCAACGATCGCTCCTGTCGACCTTGCTCGCACGGTGGCGATCTCGACCGTCATGGTGCCGGGCTCGATGAGCGGCGGCGCCTCCGACCATGTGGCCGATGACGTTGTCGGCGAGGCGTCGGCTGCGGTGACACTCCCGAACGCCTCAACGGTGTCGGTGGAGCGTGACACTGCGGCATCAACGGCATCGTTCCCGTGGCAGGTCATCACGTGGGGCGGGCCCTCGTGGGCTGATCCGCTTTCGCCGTTCCGGCAGCGCATCGACATCACCGCCGGCGGCGTTGATGCTCCAAACGGTTACACCACACCTCTCACGCTCGACCACGCAGCGCTTGTGGACACCGGCCTCGCCCAGGCTTCTGGCGATGACGCCCGCATTTGGCGGTACGACGGAGCGACTTGGGGCGAACTCGATCGAGTCATCGACGAGTCCAGTGCCTGGAACGCCATCGACACAACCATCTGGTTCCGTACCCAGGAATCGATCGCAGCTTCGGAAACGATCAGCTACTGGCTGTATTTCGGCAACCCGACGCCACCTCCGGTTCTTGCCGATCCGGCCAATGTCTGGCTCCTGGTCGAAGGCTTCGAGGGCGGAACACTCGGGCAGTTCGAGGATCGGAGCGGGAGCACCGCTTGGTACCGGGCCTTGCCGTGGACCCGCC
>CAZYLX010000324.1:0-4636 GCA_964648595.1 uncultured Acidimicrobiaceae bacterium | reverse complement strand
GCATCGGTTCTCCCTCATCGGGCTATTCGCCGCGGCGGGTCTGCTCCTGCTGGCGGGCTGCGGCTCGGACGCGCTCTCCACGAGCGTGCGACAGGACATCAGCGCCCAGATCGTCAAGAGTGCCCTGGCCAAGGTTCCGCAACTCGATTCCTCGGAGATCGGCGATCTCATGATGGGCTGCGGTTCACCCGCGGGAGAGCAGGGCTTCAACGTTGCCCGCGTCGTCGCTGTCATGGCTGGCCTCGAGAACGTTCCCGGCGTCACGGTCAACCGCTACTGCTCGTCGTCGCTGCAGACGATTCGCATGGCGGCACACGCCATCAAGGCCGGCGAGGGTGACGCCTTCATCTCGGCCGGCGTCGAGTTCGTCAGCCGCTACGGCAATGGCGCGTCAGACAGTGGCGGTGCAACGAACCCGATCTTCGCCGATGCCCAGGCCCGCACGGCGGCACGAGCTGAGGAAGGTGCCGATTCTTGGTCCGCACCCGAAGGTCTTCCTGACATTTACATCGCCATGGGACAAACCGCAGAGAACGTGGCCCAGCAGGAGAACGTGTCTCGCGAAGCCATGGACGAGTGGGGTGTCCGCTCCCAGAACCGAGCCGAGGCGGCCATCGAGCGTGGCTTCTTCGAGAACGACATCACACCCGTCACGCTCTCCGACGGATCGATCTACGCCACAGATGACGGTCCCCGTGCCGGTGTCACGGTCGAAGGTGTGAGCCAGCTGAAGCCGGTGTTCCGCCCAGACGGCAAGATCACCGCAGCCAACGCCTGCCCACTGAACGACGGTGCCGCTGCTGTTGTTGTCATGAGCGACACTCGCGCCGCCGAGCTTGGGATCAAGCCGTTGGCCCGGATCATTTCGTCGGGTGTCACTGGTCTCAACCCCGAGATCATGGGCCTCGGTCCGATCGAGGCGTGCAAGCAGGCGATGGTCCGCGCCGGCATGAGCATCGATGACATCGATCTTGTCGAGATCAACGAGGCCTTCGCGGCGCAGGTGTTGCCCTCAGCCGATGCCCTCGGCATCGACTACAACAAGCTCAACATCAATGGCGGCGGCATCGCGCTGGGCCACCCTTTCGGGATGACCGGTGCCCGCATCATGACCACGCTGATCAACAACCTCATCGAAGAGGACAAGACCATCGGCATGGAGAGCATGTGCGTCGGTGGTGGCCAGGGCATGGCCATGATCATCGAACGCCTCTAGAAGCGGTCGGCCTCAGTTGCAGATGTCGAGGGCAGCTTCGAACACCGTGAGGAAGGCCTGGTCACCGTCGTCGAGATTCTCGGCGGCCTCGTTGATCTGGGTTTCGGTCAGGCCGCCGTTGTCGAACACTTCGACAGCCATGCATTCAGCGTCAGCGGGAGACATCTCCCCCTCGCGCTCCATGGCGCGGACAAATGCATCGCGGTCACTGGCCTCAGCGCCACAGGCGGCAAGCAGCAGCCCCGAGATCGCGAGCACGGCGGTGGCACGTCGTTTCATGGCGACAGTCAATCGGATTCAGCGGCCATTCACTGCCGACGACTGGAGATGACTCCTGTGTTGAATCCGGCCAGGTGAAGACCGCCGGCGAAACGAGCGTGTTCGATCTTGACGCATCGATCCATCACGACGTCGAGACCACCCACCGAGGCGATCCTGGCCGCTTCGTCACTGACGATGCCAAGCTGCAGCCACAAGGTCTTCGTCCCGATGGCGACAGCTTCCTCCGCGACCGCAGCGCAGTCGTCGGCCTTGCGGAACACGCTGACCAAATCGGGCACCACGGGAAGGTCAGCCAGTGTTGGATAGACCTCGTGGCCGAGAATCTCGGTTTCTCGTGGATTCACGGGGTAGAGATCGAAGTCGCACAGCGACGAGCCGAGGTAGGCCAACACGAAGTTGCTGGATCGGGACGGGTTCGAGGACGCACCGACGATAGCGATGCTCTTCGTGCGATCGAGGATCGCCTTGCGTTGTGTGGCGCCGGGTGGTGTCCACGCTTCTGTTGTAGCAGCGCTGCTTCCTGCATCCGTCATGACGTTGCCTCCATCGCTTCTGTCAAGCCTCGGTCGAGATCCCAGAGAATGTCGTCCAGATCCTCCAGGCCGACCGAAAGTCGGATCATGTCACCACCGACACCTGCGGCCGCGAGCTGTTCGTCCGTCAGCTGTTGATGGGTGGTGCTGGCCGGGTGGATCACCAGCGTTCGGGCATCACCGACGTTGGCGAGGTGGCTGATCAGGGTGAGGTTCTCGATGAACGATTGCCCGGCCAGTCTGCCGCCCTCGACGCCGAAGGTGAAGATCGCTCCCGCTCCCAGCGGGAGATACTTCTTGGCGAGATCGTGGTACGGCGACGACGGCAGATCGGCATGAGCTACCCAGGCCACACGAGGGTCGGCCTCGAGCCACGCGGCGACCGCGCGAGCGTTGGCGACGTGGGAGTCCATGCGCATCGGCAGTGTCTCGAGACCCTGCAACATCAAGAAGGCGTTGAACGGCGAGAGGGACGCACCGATGTCGCGCAGCTGCTCCGAGCGCAGGGCGGTGCAGAAGGCGTACTCACCGAAGTTGCCGACCCACTGGAGACCGTTGTAGCTGGCAACGGGTTCGGTCATCCGAGGGAATCGCCCCGATGCCCAATCGAATCGACCTGACTCGCTGATGACACCGGCGATGCTCGTGCCATGACCGCCGATGAACTTGGTTGCCGAGTGCAGGACGATGTCGGCACCGAATTCCATTGGGCGGCAGAGGTAGGGCGTGGCGAACGTTCCATCCACGATCAAAGGGAGGTTGTGACTGTGGGCGACAGCGGCCAGCGCCTCGAGATCGGCGACGGCCCCGGAAGGGTTCCCGATGATCTCGGTGTAGACGGCTTTGGTCTCGGGTCGCACCGCAGCGGCGAATGCTTCGGGATCGGTGTTGTCGACGAAGGTGGTCTCGATGCCGAGCCGAGCGAGCGTCGTGGCCAGAAGGGCGTAGGTTCCGCCGTAGATGCTGGCCGCGGCGACGATGTGGTCACCGGCACCGGCGACCATCGTCAGCGTCAAGAACTCGGCGGCCTGTCCGCTGGCTGTGGCGACCGAGCCGATTGCCCCCTCGAGGCTGGCGATGCGTTCCTCGAACGCAGAAGTGGTCGGATTCGCGATGCGGCTGTAGATCGTTCCGAACTTCTGCAGCGCAAAGAGATCAGCAGCGTCCTGGGTGTCTTCGAAGACGAAACTCGTGGTCTGGTAGATCGGGACCGCTCGGGCCCCTGTTGCGCTGTCCGGCTGCCCGCCGGCGTGAAGGGCCCGGGTGCGGAATCCGAACTCGTGGTCTTCAGCGGTCATCGGTGGGTCCAGTCAGTCGGTCGGTCGTTCAGTTGGTACTCATCATCAATCGGCTGCGATGGCATTTGCGAATTGAGCCGAGGCAACGGGGAGCAATCGCTCGGGAGTTGCTGTTTCTGGATCACCGAGAATGGTGACGAGAAACCACTGGTTGTCCCGAGTGAACGTGATTCCGTACACGACAAGGGAGTCGTCGCCGTCTGGGATGTTCTGTCTGAACCCCCGGGCATCGGGAATTGATTCCACCTCATAGATCGTGCTGCCGTCACCGATGAGCGTGATCGTTCCGTCTTCGAGGTAGAAGTCGGCCTCGAGCGCGCTGACGAAGTCGTACACCGTGGTGACCACGACGTCATTGTCGGCGTTGCGGAACGCTCGCGTCCATCCGCCTTGGTAGCCCCTGGTCTCGAGAAGCGGCAGTTCCTCAGTGGGATCGGGCTGGAGGCCGGCGGCCTCCTCGATGGACAATGGCTGATCCGCTGTTGTCGCACGCACCGGCTCGAAACCGTCGATCTGAGTCAAGAGCACTGCGGCGAGAGCCGCCTCCCCGGCGGGAGGTCTCGGTTCGATGTCGTCGGGAGAGGTGACGAGGGGAGCAGAGGTCTCGCTCAGGCTCGATTCGGTGAAGACCGCGGTCGTTGGCGTTGCGGGGTTCTGGTTGTCGGCAGTCTCGTCAGCTCGATCGGTGTTCATGTCGGTGTCCTCCTGATCGTCGTCGGCCCCGGTCTCGGTCGATGCGGTGGTCGTGCGGTCCGGTCCGGCCTCCACGTCGGTGTTACTGGTGCAGGCGGAGGCGCTCATGACAAGCGCAACCGCGAGAATTGTCAGGCCGCTCCTCACAACACTCCGATGGCAATGACGACCAGCCCAGCGGCGATGCCGTCGAGTGACAGCCAGGCCTTTTCGGTGACCGATCGCAGGCCGCCGAACCAGGATGCGTGGCCAACCAGTTCCGCCCTGTGAGATGCGGCAACGGTGATGGCGAGACGAACGACTCCGAACACGACACCGATCATCACACTCGCGGTCACACTCGTGAGCGCGGCACCGATCGCTGCTGCCCACCACAGCCAGGTCGAGAGCATGGTCAGTGGACCGACCCCGAGCCGGGCGCCGTAGAGGAGGGCGACCACGCGGGAGTCGAAGAGCCGGCCCCATTCGACCGGTACCTGGCGCCCGATCGAAAGAGGCTTCGGTCGGCCAAAACGCAGCATTGCGACGTCGGCCAGCACGGCAGTGAGCGTGAGCGCGATCAGGACTTCCATGGTGGCGACGGGAACGAACTGCAGAACCAGCCCGGCGGCGAG
>CAZYLX010000323.1:0-4642 GCA_964648595.1 uncultured Acidimicrobiaceae bacterium | reverse complement strand
GCCAGGGCTGACGGAGTCGGCCGACACGCTCGTTGCTGCGGGAACGGCCGTTTGGGCCCCAGCGGCCGGACCAACGGGGACGGCTACCACCAGCAGAGCAGCAACCACTGTTGCCGCCACGATCGCGTTCCATCGCTTGATCACATGCTCGACAACCACCCGCACAAGAACAGTTTGGCACATCCGACTACGGACCTCCTACTCTGGCCCGCGAGCGAGCGTGGTGATGCGACTCAATCGTGAGGCCTGCGATTCGCTTCGTGCGGACCGAGTTCCTCGGATCCGGCGTGCATTTCGGGAGGGCCGCGCACCCCCGTCTCTCCGCTCTCCTCACTGTGGCCATGTTGTTCGGCGCGATCGCCTGCGCTGTCCCAAGCCCATCGGAACCCTGGGCAGCAGAGGCCGAGGTCTGGTCGTCTGCCCTTCTGGACAAGACGAACAAAGAGGATGGCACGACGTTCGAGATCTTCTGGGATCCGGACGTCGCCTGGGACATCCGATCGATGATCGGGAGATCAGCGATCCTCAAAGGGCAGAACGCGTTCACGCTGGCCACGTTGATGTTCCCACCGGACACGCTCGCCGCAGTTCCCGACGGCCCCGTCTTCGTTGCGACCGAGGGGCTGGTGACCATGACGTTCTACGACTGGACGCCTACCCGCCTCAGGCACCTTGACGCTTCCGAACCGGTCCACCTGATCAACGTTCTCCACCCGGTGGGCCCCCGAGGTGCGGAGCGCCAGGTTTCCGCCATGGCAATCGAGGACCGCCGAGGCCGTATGTTCGGGTCCGGGCTCGACGCAGCCGAGGAGACAGCTCGTGCGTGGCTCCAGGGCTGGACGGCCGGAAACCATGAGCGCCTCGCTGATCTCTATGCCACCGATGCGCTCGTGAGTGATTCGATCGCAACCACGTCGGCAAGGGGCGTCGACGCCATCATCACCCTTGGCTCGGACCTCGCATGGTCCAGGATCGACTTGGCCGCGCTGGACGACTTGTCGCCGGCCCTCTACCCCCTCCTCACCAGTCAGGGCGAAGTTCGAGGAGTCGTTCTCGTCGTCCAGATCGGTTCGTGCCCCGGCGACATGGCGGTCGTTCTCGAAGTCGAGAACGACAAGGTCGTCGCTGACACCCGATACCGGACGATCGCCGATGCCTGCCGATCGACAGGCTTCCCGACGGCTGGTGGACGGGGCGCACCGTGGGTGTCATCGACGAGGTGCCGACACCGATCGAGAATCTCGACACGCCGACCGGTTCCATCGCCGTGGGCGCAGACAGGCTTGTCATGTGCAACAGCACTCCCAATCTCGACGCCTTCGCCAAGTGTGGCATCACCAGGTTCGAAGCAGCCGGCCTCGAACCACCACGGGTCTCGAGGTTGGTCTTCACCAGCCACAGCGAGTGCTGCAATGAAGTCCAGGGCACTGCCACATTCGACGAGAGCGGCCACGAGGTGTTGCTCTGTCTCGACGAACTGACGACCTGTCGAGACGATCTGTGCACCGCCTACCGGATGAGCGCCCGCCACGTCCTCCTCCACGAGTTCGCCCACGCGTGGATGGCGGACAACCTCGATGGCGAGGACGAAGCCCGCTTCGCCGAACAGGTCGGCCTCGCCTCGTGGAACGACCTGGACCTGCCCTGGGACGAGCGAGCCATCGAGCGCGCAGCCGAGACCATTGCCTGGGGTCTGCTCGACCAGCCGTTCGCCCCGATCTTCATCGGGCGCCCTTCGGTCGCGGAACTGACCGAAGGATTTCGGCTCCTGACCGGTGTCGAGCCGATTCAGCCGGCGCCATCGTCGACCCGCTAAACGCGCTCAGGCCGGGATGGCTCGCAACCGACGAACCTTCTCGGCCAGGAGACCAGCCAATGCAGCGATGCCGACGACACCGACCATCAGCAGCACATACAACCACCATGACCACCCGTTGTCCTCCAAGAGCGACAGATCGACGGGCAGCTCGGCCGGCGGCGGGGCTCCCTCCTCGAAAACGAAGGCGTACGCACCTTCCAGCACATCACCGTCGTCGTCGATACCCGAATACCGGACGATGTACTGACCTTCTTCTGTGATCGGCGCTGTCTCGAAGGAAAGGTACGAGTCTGCCTTCTGGAGAGCCTCTCCGGCGAGGGGTTCGCCGTCAGGACGGGCGACGGTGAGTTCCCATTCGCCGATTCTGGTCGAGAAGATCACGTCGATGTGAACAACGCTGCCAACGGTTTCGCCGGGGCTGGGCGAGGTCCCGACCAGCTCACCGTGGGCGCCGGCAGGTGCAGCCAGGCCGGCAACAGCGATTGCGAGGAACACCAGGAACGTCGACAATCCAATCAGGAGACACACGAGTTGCGGACGGCGCCGGAGGAGTCCCACCACGCAAGGATACGCCCGCTCAGGGGTGAGCCTTGATCAGGCGTTGAAGGCGAGCTCGAGGCCTGGCGTCGCCCAGCCGGTCGAGACGAGCCGCCCCGTCGCCGAGAGGGTCACGAATGCCGAGGCCATGTCCTCTCCGCCGAAGCAAATGTTTGTGGTCAGCGGATCATCGAACGGAACGTGATGGTGTTCGCCGGATGGCGAAACCACGGTGATGCCGCCGTTCCGGATCGTCGCGACACACACATTGCCCTCCGCGTCGACAGCCAGCGAGTCGAACAACGGGCCACCTTCAGGATCGGCGAGGAGCGAACCACGGTGCTCGGGTCCGAAGTAGCCGGCGATCTCGCCGGGGCCGGACAGTTCCCATTCGTAGAGCCGCCCCTCGTACGTCTCGGCGACGTACAGGCGAGTGCCATCCGGCGACAGGCCGACACCGTTTGGCGCGAGCAGCGGGTGAACGACCTCCCGGACTTCGGATCCGTCCCCCTTGGCGTAGTACAGGCCACCTCGGTCTCGGTCCCGGGGGCGGTTCTTGCCGTGATCGGTGAACCAGAAGCCGTCGGCGGTGTCGAAAACGAGATCGTTCGGCCCACACAGTCGATGCCCACCTACCGCCTCGTAGACGGTCTCCACCTCGCCGGTGTGGATGTCGACCCGCTGGATGCTGCCGCCTACGTAGTCGGCCGATTGATTGCCTGGAAGGGTGAGGCCATTCCGCTCGTGCCATTCGAAACCGCCGTTGTTGCAGACCCAGACCTTGCCGTCTGGGCCAATCGCAGCTCCGTTCGGGCCCGCTCCGCAGTCGGCAACCACATCAACAGAACCGTCGGCTCCGACTCTGGTGAGCGTGCCTCGCTTGATCTCCACCAGCAGCACCGACCCGTCCGCCATCGCGATGGGGCCCTCGGGGAATTCGAGGCCTGAGGCCAGCTCCTCCACGCCATCGAGCGCACCGTTGCCAGTCACAAGGTCACCGTCCCCTTCGGCGTATTGAGCACCGCCGCCAGTCCAGGTCGGTCGCCACGTTTGATCGTGCAGGGGGCATCAATCGAGGAGAGGGCCATCGCCAATCGCTCTCCCTCAGGATGGACACCCTCGACCTGGTCGATGGAGCAACCGGCGCCGAGCGAAGCGGACGGATGTGCCACATCAGGGCCCCATTCGATGAGGAAGGGCATGACACCGTCGAAGCCAATAGGAAGGGCGAGCCGCCACGAGAGCACGGACCCGTCGGGTTTGGCCCGTGACATCGGCTGGGCCGGGCCGAAGTTCACATCGCTGGATCGCATGTGTTCAAGAGCGCCATCGAGGTCGTCTACGGCCAGAGCGAAGGTCACGAGGCGGATCGAGTGCTCCGGAAGATCGTCGATTCCGAACGGGCGGGGCTGATCCGGCTGATCCTGTGCAGGATCGGGACCGACCAACTCGAGATAGGAGTCGCCAAGTCCGACCAACGCATTCTTCGTGCCGAACCCGACATGAGAGCCACCGGTCGACGGTTGGTGGCCTGACTGCGCAGCCCACCACGCAACAAGCGCTGACAGATCGGTTCCGGCAACAACAAGGTGGTCGAGTGATGTGGTCACCCGGCGATCTCACCACACGAAGGGATTCAGTGCCAGACGCCTGATCTCGACCTCGTGTGTCCCGAATCAGATGAGCCCACGGGCCAGATCGACGAGGGCTTCGCCTGCCTCTCGGGTCTCTTCCCACCAAGTGGCGATCAGGAAGCCGATGAACAACCCGAGCAGGAGCGTGCCCTCGGCCCGCTCGAGAACCGAGCGGGTGAGCATCGCAACGGCGGCCAGCAAACAGACAGCGAGCATGAACCACAGGTCGAGTCCAGTCAGCGAAGGGTCGAACACCGACCCGTCACCAAGGAACGCGACCACTGCGCCAACAGCGAGAGAGTTGAAGAGATTGCTGCCAAGCAGATTGCCGATGATGAGGTCGGTCTGGTTCTTTCCAGCCGCGGCGATTGCTGTCACCAGTTCGGGCAAGGACGTGCCAATGGCCACGAGTGTCACGCCGACGAATCCTTCGTTGATTCCGAGATCTTCCGCCAAACTCGTTGCACCCCAAACGAGCAACCATGCGCCGGCAACGGTTCCGGAATAAAAAACACTGCACCCATCGTTATGGCCAAGATTGATCCCGGAGACCACCACGTCGGGTTTGCGCTTCATGAGAACCCCAACGGCAAATTTCACACAATCCGCCGGCGTACCGCGGACGATAAAAGTATGGTCGTCTACCTGCTTC
>CAZYLX010000322.1:0-4651 GCA_964648595.1 uncultured Acidimicrobiaceae bacterium | reverse complement strand
GTATGAGTCCCTTGGTGTGGTGGGGTTTCGTGGCGGGTCCACCCTTGGGTGAGTCACCGGCGTGAGGCTTGGTGTGTAACTACCAAATCACACATCAGGAGAACACGCCGATGACTCTTTCTGAGTCTGCCATCAATGAAATCGCTGCCGCGCTCGACCGCGGAGACGGAACTGACCTGGTCCGCCAACTCGCCGAGTTCGGCATCCAAGGACTGATCGAGGCCGAAGCCACCGATCATGTCGGAGCCGACAAATGGGAACGCAACGTCGACCGGATCGCGCACCGCAACGGCCACCGCCCGAGAGTGCTGTCGACCAAAGCCGGCGATCTCACACTGGGGATCCCGAAATTCGATCGGGGCCCATCGTTCATGCCGAGCGTGTTGGAACCCCGCCGCCGGATTGACCAGGCGATGTACGCGGTGGTGATGGAGGCCTACGTCAACGGCGTCTCCACCCGATCGGTCGACAACCTGGTCAAAGCGCTCGGTGTCGACACCGGCATCTCCAAATCAGAAGTCTCACGGATCTGTGCTGGACTGGATGAACGCGTCGCAGCGTTCCGCAACCGGACGTTGGGCCACACCGAGTTCCCCTACGTCTATTTGGATGCCACCTACGTCCATGTCCGCGACGACGCACTCGGCCAAGTCGTGTCACGCGCTGTTGTGATCGCGACCGGGATCACAGCCGAGGGCGGCAGAGAGATCCTCGGCGTCGACATTGGCGACTCAGAAGACACCACGTTCTGGACCGCGTTCCTCCGCTCGCTGAAGCAACGAGGCCTGGGCGGTGTCCGCCTCGTGATCAGTGACGCGCATGAAGGACTCAAAGCTGCGATCCGGAAATGCTTCCAAGGAGCCAGCTGGCAGCGATGCCGGGTCCACTACATCCGCAACCTGCTCGCCACCGTCCCCAGAGCCGAATCCGAAGTCGTGGCCGCAGCATTCCGATCGATCTTCGCTCAAGGCACCGCCGCTGAAGTGTTCGCCCGCTGGGACGAAGTTGCTGACACCCTCGAACCCAAACACCCCAAAGCCGCGGCGTTGATGAACACAGCCAAGACCGACGTGTGCGCGTTCGCAGCGTTCCCCAAACAGCATTGGCGCAAGATCTGGTCGAACAACCCGCTCGAGCGGCTCAACAAGGAAGTGAAGCGACGATCGAACGTCGTGGGGATCTTCCCCAACGACAAAGCCGCCATCCGATTGATCGGTGCTGTGCTTGCCGATCAGCACGAAGAATGGGTCATCGCCCGCCGCTACATGTCTGAAGGCTCCATGACCGAACTTGCCGCCAGACACACCGAGAACGCGTCGCTCAGCGCCGCTGAGAGCACCGCAATCGACTCAGCGGCTACCAACAGTCCAACCAAACCGATCTAACCTCAACCCGTCAGCACCGAACGCTGACACACACCGAGCATCACACTCGGAACCCCACCACTCCACGGGACTCTGCCGATGGGTTTCACCACATCGAGGTCGCGCTCGGTGATCCAGATTGCTGGAGCATCGGCAAGCATCACCCAGGTCCAGATGGCCGCCCAGAACGCGAACCCGATGAGCCAAGCAATCGCGACGCGGTTGAGTTCCTTCGGGATCGGCGGTGGCTCGCCCGAGGGCCGCCGAAGCCGGACATGGCGCCGGTATTTCGATCCGGTGATGTCGGTCATCGAGCGGACAACCACTGAGAGTGCGAGACCATCGAGATGAAAGGCACGCTAACGCTCGGCGTGGCAATCACGCTCATTCTGCTGCTCCAGCGCGACAGAAGCGCCCGAACAAGCGACGTCGGCGGGGTCGATGTAGCCGACGACGACTCGCCCGAGTTGGCGCTGGTTCCAGATGGTGGTGCGGTCGAGGAGTTCTCGGCGGATGGATCCGATCCAGCGCTCGGCGAACGCGTTGGCCACAGGCGTCCGGACCGGACTCTTGAGGATCTTGAACTCTTCGGTGCGGAAGACCTCGTCGAATGCGTCGACGAATTGGCTCCCCCGGTGACGAACCAGTGCTCGTGAGCATGTGAGTTGGTCGGCGTGGCGCAGGAACAGATTGCGGGCGGCTTGGGTAGTCCATGCGCCGGTGGGGTTGGTGGTGATGCCAGCGAAGAAGACTTCCCGGGTGGGCACGTGGATGAAGAACAGGACGTAGTAGCGGCGGAGCAGGGCGGTGTCGACTGTGAAGAAGTCGCACGCCACGGCTGCCTGGGAGTGCAGGAACTGGGACCAGGTGAGGTCTGACTGTGGGGCTGGGTCGACGCGGCTGGCCTTGAGGATGCTCCACACCGTGGAGGACGCGATGTGGTGGCCGAGGCCGGCGAGTTCGCCGTGGATGCGCCGGTAGCCCCAGGTCGGATTCTCGGCGGCGAGGCGGACGACGAGTTGCCGGATCTCGGCTGGGGCGGATGAGCGTCCCGGGCCTCGTTGGGGTTGTGTCCAGTGGCGGGTGATGCGTCGTCGGTGCCAGCGCAGAAGGTGGTCGGGGTGACGATCCAGCCGGTTCGTCGTGGGCGGGGGAGCGCGGCGGCGATCGCGCCCACGATGGTCCTGTCGGCATCGCTGATCGTGGCCCGGTCAATTTGTCGGCGGAGAACGCCGAGTTAGTGGCGGAGCACGATGAGCTCGAGCTCGTTGGAGCGACCGGAGCGTGCGGCGAGCCGGCCCAGGCCGGCGATGAGGCGGTACAGAATGCGGTTCGGCCCCCACAGGAGGCGAGGCGACGCTCCGACGCCGCACGCGTGTCACGCCGCTGCCGGCGAACAGTTGCTCTACACAACCGACCTTCAGCTCATCGAAGCCCGGAGAACTAGTGCGTCCGTGTCCGGTGGAGGACGTCGGGGGCCGTTGTTTCTCAGATCGTCTTCTGCCGCCAGAGGTCTGCGGCTCCTTCAGTCGCCGACGAGTGTCAACAGCATCACGGTCGGCTCGGCAGCGATCAGTGAGTGGGGTGCGCCGGGTGCCATCTGTAGCCAGGACCCGGGCCCCAGATCGAGTTCCTCGGCGTCGACGGTGAAGCGCAAGCGTCCGGAGAGCACTTGGACCACTGCGGCTCGGGCTGCTTGGTGCTCGGTGAGCTGTTCGTCAGCGTCGAAGGCAAAGACAGTGGCCTCGAGTCCGTCGCCGCGGTGCACCACCTTGGAGACGACTGCACCCGCCTGGGTGGTCACTTCGCTTGCAGGATCGGAGATCAGTGAGTGGGCCATCTCTTGATCATGCCCTGGGCCTTGTCCTTGACGCGTATCGCTGTGATCGGTGCCGTCATCGAGCGCGCAACCAGATAGGCGATCGGGAACACCTCGCGGCCGGCGGGTTCCCTCGGTGCGCGGTCGCCGACCGAGTGGCCCGAGGATCAGGCCTGAACGGGCTTACACCAGCGCTGTTCGGCGAAGCCGACCAAGGTGGTGCCGGTGATGGCGCCGACGGTTGCGCCCATGGCGACTGCAGCAAGGATGGCAACGGCGACGTGGATCCCGCGGTGTGTCGCATCGCTAACGGTTTGCTAACGGGAGTTGCGGCAGGGAGCGGCAACAGGCGGCACTGAGCCCCGCAGCCGGGTAGTGGTGCCGCTTGTTTCCGGGCTTTGCCGCTCGGTGCCGTAGCGTGCAACTTGGGCTCTGGTCGTTCGAGTCCCCCTCCGACACTCTTGCATAAGCCCTGGTCAGAGCGTTCTCGATGCTTCGGTCGGGGCTTTGTTGCGTCCCGGGGCAGGGCCGTGCAGAGCTGTGAGCTGGGGATTTGCGGCGGGTCGGAGGGGTGTGCGGTGAGTATTCCGTCCATCGGCGAGCTTGGACGAGGTCCTCGCCAGCGGCGTTTCTCGGAGGGAGGGGTCCCGTTTGCAAATGGATTTGCCAATGCTCGGCGTGGTTCTCGGTGTTTCGACGGACAGTCGCAGCAAGGCCATGATCGCCGCTGTGAAGGGTACGAAGCCGGCTCCAATCGCTGCCTGTGGTGTTTGGTGATTCTCAGGGTCTCGTGCCTCGTCCGTCTCTCTTGGGGGCGATCGTTGGTAAGGCGGTCGCTGTCGGTGTCGACGATGTGCCCGAAGCTCAGCGTCAAGACCTCGCATTGTTGTTGAGTCTTGTCAGCGATCCCGTCGACCTTGCTGGTCAGCTCACGAAGAAGGACCGCCAACGGCTTCGATCTCGGTCCGAGATGCTCAATGCCGATGAGCGTGCGTGGGCCAGTCTTTCCGGCGCTACAGCGGGATGGTGGCGGTCTTGTGGCCCCTGCGATGAACGAACAAGGTGCGGTGACCTCGGTTGACGTCGAGGTTCTCGATGACGGCCCCAAGCGCTTCGGAGATCCGGGAGTCTGGGCCAGGAGCGGGCCCCGATCATCGTGGTGATGGCGCAGTCAGCAGTTCCAATCGATCCCAGAGGCGTTCGCCTTCGGCTTCGTCGTTCATCGCTTCGTCACCCTTGTCGGAGCGCTCGTCGAGAACGAAGAGGGCTCCGTTGACCGAACCTCGATCACGATTCGAGAGCATCAGCTCGGCGAGCGGTTCACCCGCGACCTCAGGCGGCTTGGCACGGAAGATCGCCATCATGCGCCACACGAAGCCTGCAAATCCGGACGGCCACCGATCTTTCAGGTCGGGATCTGATTTGTCGAGGACGAACGTCGGATCAAAGGCCACCGAGGAGATCCTTC
>CAZYLX010000321.1:0-4670 GCA_964648595.1 uncultured Acidimicrobiaceae bacterium | reverse complement strand
TCAGGCCGAGCAGGTGCGCCTCTGAGAACCCGGCCAGCTCTGAGCGATGCAAGGGCTCGCCGATCATCGAACGACGGCTGCGTCGGCGATCGCCGCCAGCTTGGATGGCCCGATGCCGGGCACATCGAGCAGATCGTCCACCGATCGGAACGGTCCGTGCTCTTCGCGAAATGCGACGATGGCTTCTGCCGTCGCCGGACCGACTCCTGGCAGCGATTGGAGCGCAACGAGGTCGCCGCGGTTCAAATCGACCGGTCCGGCGCTTGACCCAGGGGCGGGCAGCGAGGGCAGCAACTCTCCAACGACGGGAATCCGGATCTGTTGACCGTCGCCGACGATCGCTGCGAGGTTCAACTGATGGAGATCAGCTTCGATCGTTGCGCCGCCGGCTGCCTCGACGGCCTCGACCACCCGAGCTGTCGACGGCAGCGAATACACACCGGGGGCGGCAACCGCTCCTGAGACATGCACGATGACATCGACACGCTCGGCCTCGACCGCGCTGGTCGGGGTCAACGCGACCTGAGGAATCCGGTCCTCGATCGGCGGCGAGTCGGCTCCCCCGCGCAGCATTGGGAAGGCGACAGCGGCAGCCACCAGCGCGATCAAGAGCGATGCGATCAAAGCTGGATGTTCGCGGAATCGGTCGAGACCGGCGACGGCGTCTTCGATTCGATCGGCCAGGGTGACGGAGCCGAATGACCCGAGGCCCAGCTGATCAACCGACGGGTGATCCCCGGGCGGATCTACGGCCGCAATCTCAGAAGGGTGATCAGCGGCGGGTACAGCCGTCTCTCCCCCGAACGCGACAGGGGCGGACTCGGACTTCGGAGCGTTGTGAACCACGAACTTCCCTCACCTGAGAGTGAATCATTGGGGGGAAGAAGTGACGTCACCGACGCGCGCGCCAGCTCGACGGCATCGGCCTCCGGAAAATGGGAACCGCGGCCGGCAACGCCGGCGATGGGCTCAGAAGAGCTGGGTGGTGAGCCGCTTGCGCCAGGAGGCGGTGTTCGGGTGGCCGGCTCCGAGGACGGCCAGGAGATCAACGAACTCTTGACGTTTGTCGTCGTCGTTCTTCACAGTCGGAAGCAGCGTCTCGAGACGAGCTTCGATCGCCAGATTGTCCTCGTCGCCTGCGATGTCGATACGAGCGAGAGCGGCGATACGGCGAGTCTCTTCCGTTTCGGGAATCTTCGCCAACAAGGCGAGCGCCTCATCGTTTCGGCCGGCCTCGACGTAGATCGCGGCCAGGGCCGGAATCGCCTCCGGGTGATCGGGAACGGCCAGGAGGATCTCGGCGAGCGATGCTTCGTCGCCCGTAGCCAGCAGTGCGGCGACGATTGCGTCCTGATCGCTCGGTAGCTGCTTGGCGATGAACTCACGGATCTCAGCTTCCGGCTGAGCACCAACGAAACTGTCGACGATTTGACCATCGCGAAGGGCATAGACCGCTGGGATCGACTGCACCTGGAACGCTTGTGACGCTCCGGGGTTTTCGTCGACATTGATCTTGGCCAGCACCACTCGCGGTTCCGGTCCAGGGCCAGCCGCTTCGTTGACCAGCTTCTCGATCATCGGACCGAGCGTCTTGCACGGCCCGCACCATGGCGCCCACAAATCGACGATCACAGGGATCTGCATCGATCGCTGCAGGACCTCGGCTTCGAATGTCTGGTCGGTGACGTCGATCATCTCCAAGGACGCTACCGCCGCTGATGGACTTGAACGACGTCGATTGTCTGCCTGACGCGACGAAGTGGCGCCGTGATCAGTCGATTCGTTCCAGCTTCTGGTCGAGGTATTGCTGACGGCACAGGGCTCGTTGCAACTTTCCAGAACTGGTCTTGGGAAGTGTGCTCGGGCGAACAAAGACGACATCTCGACTTGGCAGCCCGACGGCGTTCACGGTCTGTTCGTGCACCTCGTTGCTGAGCGCATCGAGATCCTCGGCCCGGGTCTCGGCGATGACGACGACCGATTCCTTCCCTTGCCGGCCAGGAACGCCAAACGCGATCACGTTGCCCGCTCGAATCCCCTCGATCTCGCCAACGTGACGCTCGATGTCCTGCGGGTAGACATTGCGGCCGCCGACGATGATCACGTCTTTGATGCGACCGCACATGTACATCGATCCATCGACCAGATACGAGAGGTCGCCGGTCCGCAGCCAGTCGCCGTCAACGAAGAGGTCGGCATTCGCATCAGGCCGCTTGTAGTAACCAGTGGTGACCGACGTGCCGCGAATCTGCAGCTCGCCAACCTCACGTTCGTCGAGCACCGAGCCCGTCTTCGGATCGACGATGCGGAACTCCAACCCGGGGACAGGCCGCCCGAGTTCGACGAGTTTGCGAGCCTTCGGGTGGTCGTCCGAGACCGGGACAGCTCGGTGATCGAGCTCGAGCAGCTCGGAGTCGACGGTGTCGGTCACGAGGCCCGTCATGGGCTTCGGGAAGCAACCGGCGATGGCCAATTCGGCCATGCCGAACGCAGGGAAAACAGCGCCGGCACGCATCCCATGGCGTTCGCCCGCTTCGATGAAGGCTTCGACCGATGCCGGGTCGACGGGCTCAGCGCCGTTGAGGAAGATACGCATCTTCGACAGATCGAGCGTTTCCTTGCTCCGACGCAGGGCTCGAGTGGCCAACACGTAGGAGAAATTCGGGCCTGCAGTTGCGGTCCCGCCGTAGGTGGAGATCCACTCCATCCATCGACCCGGAGAGGCCAGGAAGTCCTGCGGAGCCCCGAGGACGAGTTCCATGCCCTCGGCCATCGGAAGAATGCAGAACCCGACCAGCCCCATGTCGTGGTAGAGCGGGAGCCAGGAGACCATGACGTCCACGTCCACGTCGACCTCGGCGGCGGCCGCTATGGCGTCGAGGTTCGCCGCAACCACATGGTTCGGCAGCATGACGCCCTTCGGTTCCGAGGTAGAGCCGCTGGTGAACTGGAGAACGAACAGGTCGTCCTCGTGGTAGTCGGGCCGAACGAAGTTGTCTGCGGTTGATCGGCCCGGGGCCGGTGCCAGCTCGAGGAGGTTGATCATCGGCGGATCCTCGGCGCTGACCTCGATGAAGGGAGCGAGGTCAGGATCGACCAGGACTGCCGCACAATCGGCCCGGTGGATGCGAGTTTTGGTAGCGGTGGCGAACTCCTCGATCGAAGACAGGCGCATCGGGAGCGGAAGCACGACGAGCGTTGCGCCGCACAGCCACACCGCTTGAAAGGCCGTGACGAGGTCGACCGTGGTCGGCCCGAGGAGAGCGACGTGGTCGCCATGGCTGATTCCCCTGGATTGGAGAATCGCGGCCATGGCCTTGGCCTCTTCGTGGAGCTGGGCCCAAGACTTGGTGACCGGCTCGTCTCCGGTCATGAAGGTGACCTTCTTGTCACCCTTGGCCGCATGTTCGATTCGAGAAACGATGGTTCGCACGGTCAAGTCTGACCAGCGAGTCGACCAGAAAGTTACGCACGGGTAACCAACGCGGCCCGACGGGGGTCGCTGTCATCGAGATTCTGCGCTCGCTTGTCGGAGCGTCTCCGAACCGGCACTGCCGGTTCACCCGATGAGGCGTGCAAGACCGTCGATGATGCGTGCCGCTCCGAGACCCGGTGCAAGCCGGTCGCACCAAAGAGGAGCATGAACCTCCACAGAAGCAGAACCACAAAGATGCTGACAACTGCTGGCAAGGCAGCCTCCCACGTTCGCGTCGGACGGAAGTAGCTCGACCAGCTTGGTGCTAGCGTTTGGATCCCGACCAGATCGCGCCGGGCCTTTCCTTCGACCAACTGAACGGACTCTTCATGACTGATGTTTCACTCGACTCCTTGGGTCCGATCGATTATCTCGTCGTCGAGTTTCCGGCCGGGGCCAGCAACTTCACAGGAGAGATGGTCGAAGAGCTCATCGCGCTCGTCGAGGGCGGTCTCATTCGCCTGGTCGACATATTGATCCTGTTCAAGGACGAGAACGGCGAGGTCGACGCGATGGAGTTGTCAGACGTCGAAGACCTCGGTCCTCTGCAGGCGCTCGAGGTTGAGCTCGCCGAGCTTCTGGCCGAGGAGGACGTTGTCCACCTAGCCGCAGCGATGGAGCCAGGGTCTACTGCCGGTGTTCTGATCTGGGAAAATCTGTGGGCAGCTCCATTCGCATCGGCGGCACGTCGTGCGGGCGGTCAGTTGATCGCCGACGGTCGAATTCCCATCCAAGCAATCATTGCCTCGATCGAGGCTGATATCGACACCATCGAAGAAGGAGCCTGAGATGCCAGTACGAGCAACGCGTCGAGGACGAAGAGGCGTAGTCGGCCACCCGGTCGCCAAGACCGCCGTCGTAGCCAAGGCAGTCACTCCCGGGCCTGCGCCCGTCGCCAAGACAGCGGTCGTGGCGGCAGCGGTGACACCCGGACGGCGTAGGCGTCGCCGCCGAATCTGAGTCGACCCGACACCGATCACAGCGTCCCAAGCTCCGCTTCGCGCTGGAGGATGTCGGGCCGGCCGGCCGGCCGGCGGCGGGCCACCGGGTCGGACCGTTTCACCCGGGTGAAGGTGGTTGGGCCCCTGGCGACACCCCCCTGTTCGCGTGCGAAGATGCCGGGATGGGACAACAAGGGAACTGGATTGACTCGTGAGCAACACTGAAACCCCATCGCCGGCTCCGGCACCCGCTC
>CAZYLX010000320.1:0-4678 GCA_964648595.1 uncultured Acidimicrobiaceae bacterium | reverse complement strand
GTTGTTGATGACATGGTTCACGGTCTTCGGAGCATCGGCGCCAATGTCGACAGTTGCGACGGCCAGCCCATCCAGATCCTTCTCGACCGCGATCGCAGCCTGATCAGGGGCAACGCCACGGTCGATCAGCGCGATGCGTCGCTCGCGGGGTAACACGGGTAGCGCCGCTCGGATCTCCTCGACCCATGCGGGGTCTGGGTCGACCGGCACGAGGTCGGGGTCGGCGAAATAGCGGTAGTCCTCAGCCTGCTCCTTCGAGCGGCCGGGACGCGTCCGACCGCCTTCCTCGTCCCAGTGGCGCGTTTCCTGACGGGGGGCTTCGCCCGATGTGTAGAGATCGACGTGGCGTTGGGCTTCGTACGAGATCGCTCGACCAAGTGAGCGCAACGAGTTCACGTTCTTCACCTCGCAACGAGTGCGAAGCTCGTCAGACCCGGTCGGCCGAACAGAGATGTTGGCATCGACCCGAAGCGAGCCCTCTTCGAACTTTCCATCTGATGCACCGATCGCAATCAGGATCGTCTGGAGTTCGGCGACGTAGGCCTTGGCCTCCTCGGGTCCTCGCACGTCGGGGTGCGACACGATCTCGATCAGTGGGACCCCGGCACGGTTGTAGTCGACCAACGAATAGCCAGCGTCGTGAATCCGGCCTGAGTCACCGATGTGCGTGCTCTTTCCTGTGTCTTCTTCCATGTGGGCCCGCTCGACGCCGATGCGGTGACCATTGGGGAGCTCGAGCCAGCCGCTGATGTTCAGCGGCCGGTCGTACTGGCTGATCTGATAGTCCTTGGGCATGTCGGGATAGAAGTAGTTCTTCCGGGCGAACACGCATCGCTGGACTGTGCAGTTGAGGGCAAGACCGAGCCGAATCGACAGCTCGACGGCCTTGCCGTTGACCACAGGGAGCGTGCCCGGCAGGCCAAGACAAACCGGGTGGACGTTGGAGTTCGGTTCGGATCCGAAGTGGTTGCGAGCCGGCGAGAACATCTTCGTCTCGGTGGCGAGCTCGGCGTGAACCTCGAGACCGATGACCATCTCCCAGCCATCGGTGAGAGAGGTCTCCTCTCGCTCAACAGTGGACTCCGTGGTCCACGAGCTCAACTAGGTGCTCGAAACGGGTTGTTCGATCTCAGGAGTGTCGGCGGTTGTGGTCTCGGTCATGGCGACACCTCATTTGCTCGGGCGGCAGACTCGAGGACAGAGCTGACAGCAAGGAGTCGAGCCTCGCTCAAGAGCGGACCCAGCACCTGGACACCAACGGGCAGACCATCACGGCCCTTGCCGAATGGAACCGACACGGCCGGATGCCCAGCCAAATTCGACGGGATCGTTGCCACGTCATTCAGATACATCGCCATCGGATCGTCCTTCGCTCCGAACGGGAAGGCCACACATGGCGAGGTCGGCGAGAGCAGGACGTCGAAGTCTTCATATGCCCGAGCGAAATCGTTGATGATCAGTGTCCGCACTCGTTGGGCTTTGCCGTAGAAGGCGTCGTAGTAACCGGCGCTCAGTGCATACGTGCCGAGCATGATCCGACGCTTCACTTCTGCACCGAAGCCGGCGGTACGGGATGCCTTCATCATTCCTGCGGTGTTCGCCGCCCCGGATTCGCGGTGGCCATAGCGAACTCCGTCATACCGAGCCAGGTTCGACGACGCTTCAGCTGGGGCAATGAGGTAGTACGCCGACAGCCCGTAGATCGTCGATGGCACCGAGACTTCGGCAACGGTTGCTCCGGCAGCCGACAGGGCGTCGGCTGCCGCCGTGGTCTGGGCCAGCACTTCAGGTTCGAAACCTTCTGCCAGATCACCCGAACCCATCAGCTCGCGGATGATGCCGACTCGAAGGCCGGCAACACCGTCGTCCAAGTGGGGTGTGGTGGGCTCAATGGGTTCTGGAATCGATGTCGAGTCACGTGCATCGTGGCCGGCGATCACATCGAACAATGCGGCAGCATCAGCAACGGTGGTGGTGAACGGACCGATCTGGTCAAGTGATGAGGCGAAGGCGATGAGCCCGTAACGGCTGACGGCCCCATAGGTGGGTTTCAGCCCGACCACACCGCACAGGGCGGCCGGTTGACGAATCGAACCGCCGGTGTCCGATCCGAGAGCCAGGGGGGCGAAGCCAGCAGCCACAGCGGCCGCTGAGCCACCGGAGGAACCGCCGGGGACCAATGTGATGTCGAGCGGGTTCCGAGTCGGCCCGAACGCCGAGTTCTCGGTGGATGAACCCATTGCGAACTCATCAAGGTTGGTCTTTCCGACCATGACCGAGCCTGCGGCAGCGATTCGTTGGATCACAGTGGCGTCATAGGGCGGCTTCCAACCCTCGAGAATCTTGGACGAACACGTGGTCGGAATTCCCCGGGTGCACATGTTGTCCTTGACCGCGATCGGCACACCGGCCAATGGGCCGGCATTCCCGCCCTCGGCCACCTTCCGGTCGACCTCGATCGCAACAGCGCGGGCTTCGTCGGTCAGCACCTCATTGAAGGCGTGGACGTCGGCCTCGGTCGCTTGAATAGCTTCGATGTGAGCATCGAGCACCTCGACGGCGCTCACTTCCCCAGCGTTGACAGCAGCAGCGATGTCGATGGCTGTGGTTGGCAGGTCAGCCATCAGATCTCCTCCCCGAGGGCCGGCGGCACCTTGAACTGATGGGCCTCGGATTCTGGCGCCGCGGCGAGCGCCTCATCGCTGATATCCGCCTCCTCGACGACATCTCCACGAAAGACGTTGCGTAATGGATACGGATGATGGGTGGGCGCCACGTCGCCAACGTCGAGAGCCTCGACGTCATGTGCATGTTCGAGAATCGCTGCCAGCTGGCCCGTGAACGTCGCCAACTCTTGATCGGTCAGTTCGAGCATGGCGAGGTCGGCGACCTTGGCCACGTCCTCGGTTGTCAGGGCCGGCGAGGCCGACGAATCATTCTGTTCGGGCACGGTCGACAAAGCTAGCAGCGGGGTACCCCTGTCCAAGCTGGGTTCCTTCGGCCATCATTGGCCGTTCGAGCCATCGAGCGCCCAGGGGTAGCGCTCACTCGGGGGTGAGCAGATGAAGATGACACGACTCCTGTCAACCGTTCTCCAACGGGCAACAGATGGCGACGTCGCGCTGCGCATCGTTGCCCCAGACGGCACCGTGCTCGGCGATCCAGAGGCGTCAACCACGGTCCGATTCCGCGATGAGGATGCGGTGGCCCACCTGGTCCGAGCGCCGGGCGAGCTCGGCTTCGGGCGGGCCTATGTCTCCGGGTCGCTCGACATAGAAGGCAGCATTTGGGACGTCGTTGCGCTCAAGGACCAACTGCGACCGTTGAGCGAGCAGCCGTTCGTTCTGGCCGAGCTCGCGCCGATCGCCGGCCAATTGCTCCTCCACCGTCCGACCATCCCCCCTGAGGAGAACCAGCACCACCCGCTGCGGCCCCACAGCCGACAGGCCGACGCTGCCAACATCCACCACCACTACGACGTCGGCAACGACTTCCACCGCCTCTTCCTCGGTGAATCCATGACCTATTCGTGCGCGGTGTTCGAATCCCAAGCGACCTCGCTCGACGACGCTCAGCGAGCCAAGCACGAGTTGGTGTGCGCCAAGCTGGGTCTTGAAGAGGGCATGCGGTTGCTCGACATCGGCTGCGGGTGGGGGACGCTCGTGATGCATGCGGCCGCTGAGCATGGCGTCGAGGCCGTTGGTGTCACGTTGTCGGAACAACAGGCCGATCTCGCAAGACAACGCGTCGCCGATGCAGGTTTGGCCTCGATGATCGACATCCGTATCCTGGACTATCGCGACCTCGGCGACGAGACCTTCGACGCCATCAGCTCGATCGGCATGCTCGAACATGTCGGCCAGACCCATCTCGCTGAGTACTTCTCGACGGTGCGGGAGCACTTGGCGCCTGGCGGGCGTGTCCTGAATCATCAGATCGCTCGCACAGCCACCGGGTTGAAGCCAGGCAAGTCCGGGCGCACGAAGATCCACAACCGAGGATTCGTCCATCGCTACGTGTTCCCCAACGGCGAGCTTCACGAGATCGGCGATCTCATCGGCACGATGCAACGCTCCGGCCTCGAGGCCAGGCATATGGAGTCACTCCGGGAGCACTACGCGGCCACGCTGCGACGCTGGGTGGAGAACCTGGAAGCTTGCTGGCCCGAAGCGGTCGGGCTGGTCGGCGAAGGCCGGGCCCGTGTCTGGCATCTCTACATGGCCGCGTCATCGCACATGTTCGAAACGGGAGAACTCCAGGTCCACCAGGTTCTTGCGGCCAACACCATCGACGGTTCGTCGGGAATGCCCTTGCGACCAACCTGGAACTGAGCTCTGCTCGCACCGGCGCCGGCGGGCCAGACGATCGCTCAAGCGTACGGATCGTCGGTCAGCGGTTCTTGCCACCATTCGTCAGGCGCTGGATTCCAGTCAGGATCGAGGTGAATGCAATCGACCGGGCAGACGGGCAGGCATTTGTCACAGCCGGAGCAGAGCTCCGGGATGATCACGACGTCGATGCTGTGATTGAAAATGGCGCCCAACGGCTTCGGGCAGGCACGAAGGCAGGCATCACAGTTGATGCACTCCATCATGTCGATCATCATCGGCGGGTTCTTCCACACCGGGTTGCGCTCGCGCGACTCCATGCGCTGTTGACGGCCAGTCTTGCGCTCAGC
>CAZYLX010000319.1:0-4686 GCA_964648595.1 uncultured Acidimicrobiaceae bacterium | reverse complement strand
TCATCATTGTCACCGCGAAATCCGATGAAATCGACACCGTCGTTGGTCTTGAGGTCGGCGCCGATGACTACATCACCAAGCCATACCGGATGCGTGAACTGGTGGCCCGTATGCGGGCGGTTCTTCGGCGATTCGAGGATCCCGAGGTCTCCACCGCCGAAGGGACACTGCTGGTTGGCCATGACATCAAAGTCGATGTCGAACGCCACGAGGTGACTGTTCGGGGCGAGCCGACGCAGATGCCGCTCAAGGAATTCGAACTCCTCCGGCTCCTGATCGAGAACGCCGGTCGTGTACTCACTCGAGACACCCTGATCGATCGCGTGTGGGGCAACGACTATGTAGGGGACACGAAGACGCTCGACGTCCACATCAAACGACTCCGTTCGAAGGTCGAGGTCGAGCCGTCGACCCCGACCCGCATCGTGACCATTCGCGGTCTCGGCTACAAGTTCACCCAGGGGTAGTCGGGCAGTGAGATTGGTGCCCGGCGGCCTGTGGACGCGAGATCTAGTGTCTGTGAGGTGACCGACTCGCCGGAAGGCAGCACCACACGACGACTGTCCCGCCGCGTCGTTGGCTCGACCGGTGGGAAAGGTGCCGAAGCCTTCTCGGTCTCGTCGTTCGCGAGATTGGCAAGAACCCACGCCATGTCGGCGGGGGGCGATGCTCTTGTTGCGATCGCTCTCGCCGATTCACTCTTCTTCTCGATCGACCCGAACGATGCCCGATGGCGGGTTGGTCTCTACCTGATATTGACGATGGCGCCGTTTGCCGTGGTCGCTCCGGTGCTCGGTCCTGCGATGGATCGGGTCAAGGGCGGTCATCGCTTCATGATGATCGCCTCTGCCGGTTCCCGCAGCGTTTTGGCGCTGGTCATGGCCTTCAATGTCCAGTCGCTCTTCCTGTTTCCCCTTGCGTTCTCGATGTTGGTGCTTGGCAAGTCTCACCACATCGCGAAGAGCGCCATGGTGCCGGGGATGGTCAAGGACGAAGAGGGTTTGGTCAAGGCCAATTCTCGGCTCTCGGTGATCTCGGCCTTGGCCGGTGGATTGTTCGGCATTCCTGGAGTGATTCTGCTGAAGGTCGGAGGATCACCTTGGACCCTGGGCCTCGCGTCGATCGTGTTCGCCGGGGGAGTGGTGCTCGGCCTCAAGATCCCCGCCACGAAGGTGGCCAACGCTCCAGCCGGCGAGGAGGAGAAATCCGAGCTCCGTGGCTCTGGCATCGTCCTTGCAGCCAGCGCGATGGGCTACGTGCGTGGTGTGGTTGGGTTCCTCACGATGCTGCTGGCGTTCGAGCTGCGGGGAGGCATCGACCCAGGGCCGACAGCAGTCGGTCTCGAGATCGGACACCAGGTACGCAACGCATTGGGGCAGGCCCGTATCGAGCTCGCCTCCGGTGGGGCGCCGACGTGGTATTTCGGACTCGTTCTCCTCGCGATGGGCCTTGGAGGGCTGGCTGGCGCCCTGGCATCGCCCCACGTGCGGCGAGTGGTGAGCGAGGAACGGATTCTTGCCGGTGTCCTCGGCGGTGTTGCGATCGTCGGCACCCTTGCAGCTCTGATCGGTGGATTGATCGGTGCGATGCTGGTGGCCTTCGCGGTTTCGCTTGCTGGGCAGATGGGGAAACAGGCGTTTGATGCCATCGTCCAGCGAGACGCCCCCGAGGCGAATCTCGGTCGGTCGTTCTCCCGTTTCGAGAGCCGCTTCCAATTGGTGTGGGTGATTGGCGCGTTGATTCCGGTCATTGTTCCCCTGCCTGCTCGCCTGGGGTTCCTCTTCGTGGCGCTGGCCTCCGCATTTGCGGCCGTGTCGTACTGGCTGGGTCGCGATCCAGCGTCGTCCCAGAATGCCTCCAAGGAACGATTCGGTGATGTCGCCTCTGTCGTCCGACGCCGCCGTCGGCGGTCGGCGCCCAGCGACGGGGCGAATGGGGGCGACAACGGCGGACCGGGGGAACCGGACGTAGTCAGGGTTCCGGTGCCTGCATCGGTGCCATCGGCGACTGATCATGGGCTGTCTGGTCAGCCGAGTGCCGATCCACCGCCTCCACGTGCTGAGCCAACCCAGGAATACACGTTCCCGCCGTTCGACCCCCCGACCAGCCCACCCACTCGCTGAACAGGCAGCCACGCGCCGAACAAGTCAGTCCAGATCGTCGAGTGAGCTGAGATCGTCGGGAATCTCCAGATCGGCTCCGCCCGGGAGATCGGGGTCGAGGCCGATGCGGGCCAACCACAAGCCGGGGGCGTCGACCTCTGCTGCGGTTGGGAGGTCGAGCTCGTCGGCCCAGAGACGCTCGAGGGCCTCGTCGCCGGCGCGCTCGATGATGCCGGCAATGAAATGGTCACCTCGGTCGAGGGTGGACTGATCGATGTCGATGCCGAGAAGTCGTTCCATGAATCGATCGGCCGGGGTCACACTCAACGTGCGGTCCCGCAAGGCGGCCCGAATCTGACCGTTCGAGGGCACCAGCCCCTCGCACGCCCGAGCAACTGCGAGGTCGACGTAGCCGAGGACGACGGCGATCAGGGCGTCGAGTTGCGGAACCAAGAGATCGTGGGCCGGCGACCGCATCATGTCGAGCAATGCCTGTGGATCGCTCAGCTGCTCGGAGACATTGGCCAACTCGGACAGATCGGTCAGGTTGCCGAACCGCTCACCGATCATCTCGACGTTCGGCCGGAAGGCCGATGCGAAGTCGAGGAACAGCGCCTCGAGGCGCTTCTGGACATGTGGTGTTGCGAGCACCGCGTGGGCGGCGAGTTCGTGGACGAGGGTGACCAGGCGGAGCTCGTCGATAGGGACCCCCCACTCGGTCGCAGAAGCTTCGATGGAGGAAGCAACGACCAGCACGTCGTTGCCGGGGCGGGGCACCGGGAGGTCGTATTGACCCAACGCTCGTTGACCGAGATGACCGATCATCGAACCGGCGCTGGCCGCGACCATCATCGGGGCCAGCGATCCCAGCATTTGGCCCATCATCATTCCCAGGGGATCTCCGGCCGGTAGCTGATCTGCCCCGGCCGATCCGACTGCCTCGCCGAAGCGCTCGAAGAAGGGCTTGTAGATGTCGAGGCTGGTGTCGGTCCACTCGGTCTTGGAGACGGGGCGAACCGCAACGGTGCTGTTCAATCGGATCCCGGGCACCTGTCGAATGTGGAGGTCAGCGACGCGGGCGAGGTCGATGATGGCCATGCGGACGAGTGGATCGAGGTTGGCTTCGCTCTCACCCTCGTTGGCGACGCCTTGTGCGATCTGCCTGGCGCTGACCCAGGGATCGGCGCCGCCACCGAACGCGCCGCCTCCACCAAACGGCGAACCGCCGAGCCCGAGCTGTTCGAACAGCTTGGAAAGCTCACCGAAAGGGTCGTTGCCGAACGGTTGGTCACCGCTGGGTGGATCGTTGGTGGTCACGGAGGCATGGTATGACAGTGCTCACGATTGTGGTGACCGGGGCGGCGGGTGCTGTCGGACAACGAACGATTCGGCGTCTCGTTGCCGACCCTGATCGTCCCGTTGAAGTCATTGCCCTCGACCAACAGGACGTACCGTTCGAACACGAGCGTGTGACCGCTCATCGCACCGATCTACTCGCCGACGACCTCGGTCATCATCTGGTTGGCGCTGATTGTGTGATCCACCTCGCCGAGGACGGCGGGCGTCGTGGCGACGCTGGGCTGGCCGAGCACATGCTCAACCGGGTACTCGACGGCGCTGATGCCGCCGAGTGTCGTTCGTTGGTCGTTCTGTCGTCGGCGACCGTGTACGGCGCTCATCCCGACAACCCGATCCCGATCAGTGAAACTCAGCCTCCACGCCCCATCGAGACCCTCGATTTTGCCGTTGCCAAGCACCGGTTGGAGCAACAGGCCACCGCGTGGGCGACCGAGACGGGGGCCTCACTGGCGATCCTCCGGCCAACAACCACCCTGTCCGCCGAAGGTGCCAGCTGGGTCGCAACGGCGATGCGCTCGGCGACAACGGTTCGCCCCGACCAAATCGACCCGCCGGTCCAGTTCTTGCATCACGATGACCTGGCTTCGGCACTTTGCGCCGTTGCCACGTCTGGCTCCACGGGCATCTTCAACGTGGCGCCCGACGGTTGGATCGGTCACGAGCTCTTCTCCGAGTTGGCCGGAGGTGTTCAGCTCCGAGTTCCGTCGGCAGTGAGCGACCGTCTGCTCGATATCGGCCGCCGCCTCGGGGTGGGCCAGGTGCCGGTCGGAATCGAGGCGTACGTTCGCCACCCGTGGGTCATCGCGAACGACCGGCTTCGAAGCATTGGTTGGGCGGCTGCGTACTCGAACGAGGAGGCATATGTGGTTGGCACCCCTGCGCCGCCATGGGCGGTCAGCGCTCAACGTCGTCAGGAGTTGGCGCTGGGTGCTGCCGGCCTTGGCGTTGCCGGAGTGGTCGGTATCGCCGCAGCGGTCACCCGTCGATTGGTTCGCTGATCGGCTCTGCGTCGTATGAGGAAGCCGTCACGCCGATGGCGACGAACTCACCGTCGCGTTCGACGACCAGAATTGCGACATCGCCGGGCTCAGCTCGGCGGAGGCCAGCGGTCACGCCGCCCATGTCCTTGACCGGCGCTGCGTCGAAGAACGAGATGATGTCACCAGGCAGGAGCCCGGCCTCCTCGGCCGGGAAGCCCGGCGAGACTTCGAAGAGGACGACGTTC
>CAZYLX010000318.1:0-4693 GCA_964648595.1 uncultured Acidimicrobiaceae bacterium | reverse complement strand
CGCCAGACATGGGGTGGCGGCGGCTCGCTCGACATCTCCGGCACTGTCGCCGGAGTGCTGAGCATCCAACTCAGCGGCACCGACATCGGCACCGGTCAGGTGGTCAGTGCCAGCACCAGCGTGACCATCAACTAGTGGCGCCTCGACACATCAAATCTCGACACCAGGAGCAAGCGCAATGACCATGCAGCAGCAAGCAACCCTCCAGGCTGAACCAGCCGCCGTCGAGGCGTTCAAAGAGCGGTTCGACGCCGTTCACGCCAACGTTTCGCGGGCGATCATGGGCAAGCCAGGAGAGATCCAGCTGGCACTCACTTGCATGTTGGCCGAAGGTCATCTCTTGGTCGACGACGTGCCGGGCACCGGCAAGACGACGCTGGCCAAGGCGATCGCTGCATCGCTGGGATCTGACTATCACCGCATCCAGTTCACGCCGGACCTCTTGCCGACCGACGTGACCGGATCGATGATCTACAACGCAAAGGATGGTGACTTCACGTTCCATCCCGGCGGTGTATTCGCCAACGTGGTGCTCGCCGACGAGATCAATCGAGCGTCACCGAAGACCCAGTCGGCGTTGCTCGAGGTGATGGAGGAGCGCCAGGTCACCGTCGATTCGATCACGCGGCCGGTGCCGCGGCCCTTCGTTGTGATCGCCACCCAGAACCCCGTCGAGTTCGACGGCACCTACCACCTGCCAGAGGCGCAGATCGACCGGTTCATGATGCGGATGGCCATGGGGTACCCCTCGCATCAGGCCGAGGTCGACTCGATCATGTCTCGTCTCCAAGGTCACCGTCCGGAGGACCTGACCCCTGCGATCACTGCGGAGACGTTCGAGTGGATGATCGAGACCGCCAGCACGGTGCACGTTGCAGAGGCACTCCAGCAATACGCAGTCACCGTCGCGGCAGCCACCCGCCGCATGGACGAGCTCCGGTTGGGTGTGTCCCCTCGAGGCTCGCTCGCTCTGGTCCGGGCCTCGCAGGCATGGGCGGCAGCCAAGGGGCGCACGTTCGTGACCGCAGACGACATGCGAGAACTGGCCCCCTTTGTGTTTGGGCATCGCATGCTGCTCTCGCCGGAAGCCGAGCTCCAAGGCCTCTCGTCTGCGGACCTGGTTCGCCAGACGCTCGACGCCGTGCCGCTGCCCGAGATCCGTCTCTGATGCTGACGGCGAACGGACGCTGGACGTTGATCGCAGCGATCGCTGTGGCCGCACTCGGCGTCTTGCTCGGGTACCCGCTGCTCTTGGCCATCGCGGTGATGCTTTTGGTCGCCGTGATGATCGGATTGTGCTTCGTTCTGTGGCGCCCGTCGTTGTCCGCTCGTCAGGTGGTCCAGCCTCCGGTCGTTGGTGTCGGAGAAGCCGCCAGTGCACTCGTGACCGTGACCAACACCGGTGCGCGTCGCAGCAGTCCGGTCGTAGCGGCCAATCAAGTGGCAGGTCACGCGGCATCCCTCGCCCTCCCGTCCATTTCGGGCGGTGAGTCACACATGGCCGCCGTCCCGTTGCCCACGATGCATCGAGGGCACTTCAGCGTCGGCCCGCTGACGATCGAACGGGCCGACCCGCTCGGACTCTTCCGAGTCACCACTCATCGCGGATCGGAAGCATCGCTGATGGTGCACCCCGAGATCCATCCGATGTCGCCACTGCCAACGGGCCATCGGCGAGAGTTCGAAGGCGCTGCTGCTGAGCAGCCGCACGAGGGCGGCATCTCGTTCCACAGCCTGCGTGATTATGAACTGGGCGACGATCTCCGCCTGATCCACTGGCGGTCTGTGGCGAAGACGGGCACGCTCATGGTCCGCAAGAACATCATCACCAGCGAGCCCCGGCTCATGATCCTGCTTGACACGTGGGCGGGAAGCTATGGGGGCGAAGATTTCGAAGATGCCGTCCGCATCGCTGCCTCCCTGGTCCAAGCCGGCTGCACGAGCCACTACCCGGTCCAGTTCCGGACAACGAGCGGATTGTCGGCCGATGCTGCTGCTTCTGGCGCGGGCCGAACCGAGATCATGAAGATCTTGTCGGGAATCGAGGCCGGCGATCAGGATCCCGGTCTGAACGGCGTGCTTCGCTTCGCCGAGAACGTCGAGGGTGTTTCCCTCGGAGCGGTCACCGGTCAGCCACCGGTGGAGCGCACGGTCGGCATCACTCGCGCTCGGTCCCGGTTCGACATGGTCACGGTGGTGCAGGTTGGCGAAACGCACGAACGACCACCGATGCGGATCCCGGGTGCCCTGGTCTTGAACGGATCGAACAGCCTTGAAGTGGCAGAGAAGTGGAAAGCTCGATTCGGATGACGGCGCCGTCGTTTGCTGCCGCCCCTCATCCACCGCCGACGCCCGTCAGCCCACCTCCTGCTGAGCCGATGGCCAAGATCGAGCATCGCATCACCGAAGAGCCGACCCGTCGCGTCTCCACTCCAGTCGTTGCTGATGGGGTCGCCGCCGTCCTCATCGTCGGTGTTGTCGCTCTGATGATCCCTGCTTGGCGATCGATCTTTGCCGATCTGGGTTTCGTCGCACCCATCGTCGTTACCAGCGCCCTCGTGGTCCTGACCGTTCTGGTCGCGGCACGGCGGGGCTGGTCGGTTTCAACGTCATTCGTTGCTTCAGCCGCTCTTGTCGTGCTGATGCTGGTGGTCGTACACGGCTCAGATGTCGCCGACGTGCCATCGAACGCGATCGAGGGCTGGAAGGCCCTGGCATCAACCGGACTGCTCATCGCTACCGACGCCCGATTCCTCGTTGCGCCGATCGTGATCGCAGCACTCGGGTCATGGATTGCGGCGGAAGCCGTGATCCGCCGGCGGTTCAGCGCTCCCGGTGTGCTCGGTCTGGTTGCGGCCCACGCCGCTGTCGGCGCCTACACGATCAGCCAATGGCAACCGACCTCGTGGTTCGCTGCCGCCCTCACGGCGTTGCTCGGCCTTCTCTTGGCAGTCTCTGGCTTGACCCGCCCGGGCGGGGCATCCTTCGCCGACGACCAGGTCGACGTCGGCCTCCGGCAAGCTGGGTCAGCAGTCCTGGTTGTTGCCGTGCTCGCAGCCGGCGCAGGTGGTCTCATGGCGCTCCTGGGCGATCCGGGCGATGGCCGTTTCGATCTACGGGAGTCGCTCGTACGTCCGCTCGACATCAGCGAGTCGGCGACACCGCTGGCCAGGGTCAAGGCTGGCCTGGTCGACGCGGACAACAGCACCGTCTTCACGATCGCCGTGACCGGCCTCGACGCCGACGACACCATCGACCTGCTGCCAGTCACCGTGCTTGATCTCTACGACGGCACCATCTGGAGCACAAGTGCTCGCTTCGAGGTGGCTGGTTCGAGCCTGCCGCCGCCGACCCTGGCCAACCCGTCTGCCGGGACCGCCACCGTCGCCGTTGTGCTGACCGACCGATACCCGTTCCGATTCCTCCCTCAAGCCGGTGTACTCCAGACACTTCTCGAGGGCGAGGTTGCGTGGGACCCGGTCACCGGGACGGTGGCCGCGATCGACCCGTCGGCATCCGGCTATCGCGGCCAGATCGCCCCGATCTCCGCTGTCGAACTGCCAGACCTGCTTGGTAACAACGAGGCCTCGCTCGACCGTGCCAGTCGGCGAGCCGACCTCACAGACGAGCAGCGGGAGCTATTGAACGCATATCTGTCCGAGATCGTGGATCCTGCAGCCGATCAGCTGGTGCAGTGGCGGAGCATTCAAGCCGATCTGCTGTCTGATCGTTTCGGCTACAACGAGAATGCACCCGCTGGCCACAGCCTCGCTGCCTTGACGAGCTACCTCTGGCCCTCCGGCGCCGAGGACGGCACCGTCGAGCGGGTCGGTTTCGCCGAGCACGCTGCTGCCTCGTTCGCCGTTCTGTCCCGCGAGCTCGGTGTGCCGAGCAGAGTGGTTGTTGGCTACCTCCTCGAACAGCCGATCACGGTTGACACGCCGGAAGTCCTCGTTTCGGAAAACATGATCCATGCGTGGCCTGAGGTCTGGGTCGATGACATCGGCTGGATCAGGCTGGAGGTCACCAACAAGGTGAATCAGTCGCCTGATGAACCGAATCGCACACCCGCGGTCTCGGCATCGGGAGTCGAGGCGAATGCCACCGATCTCCCAGACGTCGAAGAGCCGGTGATCCTCCCGGACGATGACCTCAGCTCCGAATCAACCGGACTTCGATGGCTCATCGGGCTCCTCATGCTTCCCTTGATCTACCTGGCCGTCGTGCTCGGGGGCAAGAGACTTCGGCGCCTTCGTCGTCGGCGAACAAGCGCTGATCGTCGCATCGTCGGTGCGTGGCACGAGACGCAGGATCGGTTCCGGGAGCTCGGGTTGCCTTCGAGCCGCTCGCTCTCCGCCATGGATGTCGCTGAGGAGCTCGACGTGATCGATCTCCGGCAGGTCGGAGACCCGG
Source organism: uncultured Acidimicrobiaceae bacterium (assembly GCA_964648595.1). Lineage (GTDB taxonomy): Bacteria > Actinomycetota > Acidimicrobiia > Acidimicrobiales > SZUA-35 > SZUA-35. Next base: position 280 of record CAZYLX010000318.1, on the reverse strand, counting down.
TTGTTGCTCTGGCCCCAACACTCGACGCGGCGCTCTACTCGCCGCAGCCGGCAACCAAGAGCCAGGCTGACCAAGCGTGGGAGTCGGCGGGAGCTGCGATCAAACAGGCCAGGAAGGCTTCCAGCCGTTCGGCCCGGGTTCGAGCCGTTGTCGACCCCAGGGCGCTCCTGCGTCGCTGATCTGTTTGGTCTCGCTGTCGCTCGACGCTGACCCGCATCTGGCTCAGGTGGGTCTTGCGAGCCTCCTCCGTCGGCGTCGCGTGACAGGCTCGCTCGACGCT
>CAZYLX010000317.1:0-4699 GCA_964648595.1 uncultured Acidimicrobiaceae bacterium | reverse complement strand
GCTGCCGCTGGATGGGTCGTTGCCGACGTTGATGTCTTCGCTGTCGATGTTGGGCCTGGGCGCTTCACCGGCCTCCGCGTCGGCTTGGCAACGGTACGGACCTTGGCTCTTGCTGTTGGCGCTCCCGTGGTCGGTATCACCAGCCTCGAGCTGCTCGCCGCCGATCACGACGGCCCCGTTGCTGCGGTCATCGATGCCAGACGCAACGAGGTGTTTCAGCAGCGATTCGTCGACGGCGTTGCTGTTGGCCCGGCCGTGGTCGGCCCAGCGATCGAGATGGTGACGCTCGTAGAGCCGGGAGATGTCGTGCTCGGTGATGGCGCCGATCGATACAGCGAGACCTATAAGGAACACGCTCGGCAAGATGCGAGAGATCCGATGGCGGCGACGCTGGCCAGGCTGGCCTTCGAACGCCCGGCTCTGCCAGGGCCCGATGTGGTGCCTCTGTATCTTCGCGACGCCGACGTCCAGATCAACATCAAGACAAGGCACAACTCGTGACGAGTTCGCCGCTGACCCGGCCGATGCGTCGCTCCGACGTGTCAGCCGTCGCTGAGATCGAAGCCGTTGTCAGTGCCGAGCCGTGGTCATCGGCGTTGTTCGATGGCGAGTTCACGGTTGCCCCCGCCACCCGCCATTGGTTGGTTGCCGAAGAGTCCGGCGTGATCACCGGGTTCGCCGGGATGATGTTCGTCGGCACGGCCGATGAGGGCGGCGAGGCCCACCTCATGAACGTGGCCGTGGCCCCGTCGAGACAGCGGAACGGCACGGCTCGGACGTTGTGTCGTGCGTTGTTCGATCATGCCGCCGAACGCGGATTTGATGCCGTGACGCTCGAAGTGCGGTTGTCGAACGCTGCCGCGATCGGTCTGTATCGCGCCTTCGCCTTCGCCCCGGTCGGCACGCGCAAGAACTACTACACCAACCCCGACGGTTCGAAGGAAGATGGCCTCATCATGTGGCTGCACGACAATCTCCGACGAGCTGGTAGCGCTGAGAGGTGTGACGCATGAGCGTTGAGGCCAGTGAGCGGCTGGTGATGGCCATCGAGACCAGCTGCGACGAGACATCTGTCGCAGTGGTCCGCGGCGGCACCGAGGTGCTGTCCAATGTCGTTTCGAGCCAGATCGAGCTCCATGCCGACTTCGGGGGCGTCGTGCCCGAAGTGGCGAGCCGGGCGCATCTGCAGATGCTCGAGCCAGTGATCTCACAAGCGCTGACCGACGCGGGCGTGTCGGGGAGCGATCTCGACGCTGTTGCCGCCACCCACGGTCCAGGGCTGATCGGGGCCTTGCTGATCGGCGTCAGTTCGGCGAAGGCGCTGTCGCTTGCATGGAACGTTCCCTACGTGGGTGTCAATCACATGGAGGGCCACCTCTTTGCGACGTTCCTCGAGCGACCGGATCTCGAGCCGCCGCTCATCGTGCTGCTGGTCTCAGGCGGGCACACAATGATCGTCCACCTGGAGGCCCTCGGCCGCTACCGCGTCATCGGGTCGACCATCGATGACGCCGCGGGCGAAGCGTTCGACAAAGTCGCTCGGTATCTCGGGCTCGGCTATCCAGGCGGGCCTGCGGTTGACCGGTTGGCTCGGGAAGGGGATCGCGACGCCATCCGATTCCCCAGAGGCCTCATGAACGAAGGGCTCGATTTCTCGTTCAGTGGGATGAAGACCTCCGTCATCAACTATGTGCGAAAGCATCGCGATGCCGACAACGCGGATCTTTGTGCCGGCTTTCAAGAGGCTGTTGTCGACGTGCTCGTGACCAAGACGATGCGAGCCGCTGAGCAGGTCGGCGCGAGAGGGGTGTGTCTGGGCGGTGGAGTGGCGGCCAACTCTCGACTTCGGGAACGCTTCGCCGAGGACGCAGCCGCCGGGGGGTTCGAGTGCCTCGTGCCGAGCCGCGAGTACTGCACCGACAACGCGGCCATGATTGCGGCGGCTGCCCATTGGCGCCTCGACGCCGACGGCCCAACGGCGCTCGATGACGGGGCCCACCCGAACCTGGCCCTCTGACCCGTCGGGCTGGAGGTCAGACCCCGAGCACGCCATTCAGCGCAGCGAGATCGGGCAGTCGTGCGTGGTCGTACTCCGAGTGATGATCGAACGGGTCGAGCTGGACTGACTGCATGCCCGCTGCGGTGGCGCCAACGATGTCGGCGTGAACGGTGTCGCCGACATAGAGCACGGTTTCTGCCGGCAGACCGAGCGCGTGGAGCGCTGGTCTCATGATGGCCGGGTCAGGCTTGGCAACGCCAACGAGTGAACTGTCGATGATGGCTGCGACGCGAGGCAGGTCGACGAGTTCATTGACCCAGCACACGCCGTGGTTCTTCATCTGCTCGGGGGCAGCGCCGCTGTTGTTCGAAACGATGGCCAGCGGCATGCCAGAGGCATGCAGCGCGTGGAATGAAGCGACGTTTTCCTCGTGGAGCCAGTCCCATTCACGGCGCTGGACGCCATCGCGGAAGGCCTCGAGTTGCGAACCGGGGACACCGAGCGAGGCCGCATAGGCGTTGTCGTACGCCTGCCAGAATGTCGGGTCGTGCTCGGTAGTCGGCCGGATGATGGCCGACAGTGCAGCGACACCGGCGTGGTGAGCCCGCCGGAATTCTGAGAGATCGTCGGGCCGAGCGACGGTGAGATCATCGAGTACTGCGGCGACCTGTTCGTGGTGGGGATAGAGGAAAACGCCGCCGATGTCGAAGACGGCGGCCTCGACGGTGGAGGGATCGAACACGGGCCTTGCGTCAGTGGGGCTCATACGATTCGAACGTACCTGAACGAGGCACACTGTCGAGCATGGTTTCTGCTCTCCTCGCTGTCGAGGAATCGTCGCGCGACAACTTCGTCGACCTCGACGTCTCTACCGGCTGGTGGATCGGTCTGGCCGTCACGATCCTGATCATGCTGGCGATCGACCTGTATCGCCATCGCGATGATCATGAGCCCAGCCCGCGCGAAGCAACGCTCGAGACCCTCGGCTGGATATCTGTCGGGCTGCTCTTCAGCGTCGTCGTGTTCTTCGGGTTCGGCGATGACGGCGGGGCCGCGTGGGGCGAGTACATCAGCGGTTATCTGATCGAGAAATCTCTCAGTATCGACAATGTGTTTGTCTGGGCGATTCTGTTCTCGAGCATGAAGATTCCTCTGAAGTATCAGCATCGGGTGCTGTTCTGGGGCATCTTCGGAGCGCTGGTTCTGCGCCTGATCTTCATCCTGGTGGGCAGTGCGCTGATTGCTGCCTTCTGGTGGCTGCTGGTGGTCTTCGGGGCATTCCTGGTGTTCACGGGCTTCAAGATCATCCGCCACCGCGAAGACGAGGGTGAACACACCTCGACCGTCGGGCTCGGCTTGCTCAAGCGTTTCATGCCGGTTACCGAGGAGCTCGACGGGCACAAGTTCTTCACGACGCAGAACGCCAAACGAGCCGCAACGCCGCTGTTCGCAGCGCTCGTCGTCATCGAGTTCACGGACGTGATCTTCGCTCTCGACTCGGTCCCGGCGGTGCTGGCCGTGTCGAACGAGCCGTTCATCGTCTTTGCCTCGAATGCGTTCGCGATTCTGGGCCTGCGGGCCATGTACTTCCTGTTGGCCAACGCTCGTGAGCGGTTCCACTACCTCTCGCACGCGCTCGGCGGCATTCTGATCTTCGTTGGTGTCAAGATGGCCGTGAGCCATTGGTTCCACCTGAACACCTACGTCAGCCTTGCGGTGATCCTGGGCATGCTCGTCGGCGCGATCATCTTCTCGGAGCGCAAAGCTCGGCAGCTCGGGGTCTCGGGTCTCGAGCACGCTGAACACCACGATCACTGATCGACCGCTATCCCAATGAGCGCTACTGGCCTCAAATGGCACTTGCAGCTGCTCGGGATTCAAGAAAATTTGGTGATTCCGAGTGTTGGCGGGGGCTCGGCGACCGCTTAGCATTAGCACTCGTCCATTGAGAGTGCTAACGCCCGGAGGGCACCAAACGCATGAACCTGCAACCACTCGAGGATCGGATTGTCATCCGTCCCCAAGATGCCGAAGCCACCACGGCTAGCGGTCTCGTCATTCCCGACACCGCCAAAGAGAAGCCCCAGCAGGGTGAAGTCCTTGCTGTCGGTGCCGGTCGCCGCGGCGACAACGGCGACCTCATCCCCATGGATGTGTCCGTCGGCGACACCGTTGTGTACTCCAAGTACGGAGGCACCGAAATCGCCAGTGATGGCGAAGACCTGCTCATTCTCAACGCTCGCGACGTGCTCGCGATCGTGAAGTAAGGAAGCCAACATGGCAAAGATCATCAAATTCGACGACGAAGCGCGTCGTTCGCTCGAGTCCGGTGTGAACCAGCTCGCGAACGCCGTCAAGGTCACGCTCGGTCCCAAGGGCCGCAACGTGGTCCTCGACAAGAAGTTCGGCGCACCCACGATCACCAACGACGGTGTCTCCATCGCTCGTGAGATCGAGCTCGAGGACCCCTTCGAGAACATGGGCGCCCAGCTCGTGAAGGAAGTCGCCACCAAGACCGACGACATCGCCGGTGACGGCACCACCACCGCCACCGTGCTCGCACAGGCAATGGTGTCGACCGGCATGAAGAACGTCGCTGCCGGCGCCAACCCGATGTCGATCAAGCGCGGCATCGAGAAGGCTGTTGTTGCAGCGGTCGACTCGATCGCCAAGCAGTCCAAGGATGTCGACGACAAGTCC
>CAZYLX010000316.1:0-4700 GCA_964648595.1 uncultured Acidimicrobiaceae bacterium | reverse complement strand
GGGCTTCTGGGAAGCCGCCGGCTACCACAACTACGGCGACCCATGGAGCGAACAGCGGTACTACAGCGACTAATGGCCAACCTCGACACCTCACCACAGACCGCGGTCGCAGCTCCCCCGGTGCGACGGGCGCTTGCCTGGCGCCAAGCCACCGTTGCCGGCACCATCACCGATACAGATACGTCCCGGACGCTGGTGTTCGACATCGAACACTGGGATGGGCATCTCGCCGGCCAACACCTCGACCTCCGGTTGACCGCCCCCGACGGCTACCAGGCAACCCGGAGCTACTCACTGTCATCAGGGCCCACCGAAGCACCACAGATCACCGTCGAACGCGTCGCCGACGGCGAGGTCTCGCCGTACCTGGTCGACGTGATCGAACGAGGCGACCAGATCGAGCTCCGAGGCCCCATCGGCGGCTACTTCGTCTGGGAGCCAACCACCGGTCACCCGCTCCTGGTCGGCGGCGGATCAGGGATCGCCCCTCTCCGCGCCATCTGGCGAGCCCAGGCCAGCAGACGGGCCACCGTGCTGTACTCGGCCCAAACCGCCGAACGGATCCTCTTCCGCGACGAAATCACCGCTGGGAGCGAGGTCGACGCTCGGATTCATCTGACCCGAGCGACCAACCCAGACTACGAGTCGGGCCGCATCGGGGCCGATGACCTCCAGCGCGTCATCGAGTCCGCAGCACCAGATGTCACCTACGTGTGCGGCCCAACGGCCTTCGTGGAAGCCATCGCCCGCGACCTCGTCGACCTCAACGTCGATCCCCGAACAATCCGCACCGAAAGGTTCGGCTGACCCCTCCATGGAGGCTGACCATGTCCTATGTCGATGGCAATGCGATCATCGGGGCCCTCTCCCTGGCCCTCGGCGCCGACACTGGTGACGCCGCTTTAGAGTGCGCCGCCTGCGGCCATGACCACCCCGTCGCCGAAGCCCACGTCTACCTGCGCTGCCCCGGCATCGTCATCCGCTGTCCCAACTGCACCAACGCCGAGATCGTCCTCATCGAGATCGAGCACCGATTCCTGCTCACCATCAAGGGCGTCGCACGCATCGAGTTCGAACCTGGGATCCAGGCGTGACCGTGCTCGCGGGTGCGGTGATTGACGGACCCGAAGCCCGAGGCCACGCCGAACTCGTTCAAGACGCCGACGGGACCGTCACCGTCGAGATCGCCGAGTTCTGGGTCGCTCCCGGCGCCCCCGACGTTCGGCTGTTCGTCAGCCCGAACCCCACCGGAACTGTCGATGAAACCGCCATCGATCTCGGCCACGTTCCCGACCTGCAAGCCAACCTCAGCTTCCAGCTCCCGACCAACGCCAACGCCAACGAACTCGCGTCGATCATCGTCTACTGCAAGGTGTATTCGGTCCTGTTCGGCTACGGGACCCTCGCACCTCGATGATGATCGGCACCGCCAGAACAACAGTCGGCCTGGCGCGGGTGAACACGAACACCGCAGGTAAGCCTCTCTGTAACAACCGTGGCGCTCGCTGGTCTAGAACTTCACAACACGCGACGAGCTCGCCGGACTGAAGCCGAACGGGTCGACCCAAAGCAAGAAGGCACAAGATGGCCCGCGAATTTCAACAAGGAAGTGACAGCCAATGGATGACGTGTCGGAGGGGCGACTTTTGCCCAAAGTACACGCGCTCCTTGGAGCGTGAAGCTCGTCGCAGCTTGGATGTTTGCCCTGTTCAGAGGCCTCCTGATGAACCACGCGAGGCTCCGACCGATACACGCTGTGAATACGGGGCACCGCACTTGAACGCCGGCTGGGAGCCTCTGGCCCTCATGCCGACGACGGCTTCTTCCGCTCGTGATGGTGGCCGCTTGAGTGGTCGTACCGGGCATGGTGCTGGCGGAGCAGGTCTGTTCCATAGTCCCCGCCGTTCGGCGTACGTACCAGTGTGTGTACATGGTGGCGGGTCGGCTGTTGAACATCGAAATTCACGGAGTGCGATGTCGTCCACGTGCAATATCTTGCCGTGGCTGCGGACCGACAGAATTGACCTGGCTGAGCCGAAGCTCAGGATGGACCCCGCCGAAGCAATCGACAAGATGCTGCCGGCCGACCCCACCGAGAGCATGCAACCCGCGGACCCGAGCGACATGATCGAGCCCACGGAGAACACCGATTGGATCGAGCCGGTCGAGCAGAACGAACGGATGGACCTGGTGGAGAACAGCGACTTCGCGGACTCGTATCCGGCCGCCGCCAGTTTCAGTCTGGCCATGCCTTCACCCCGTCTCCGACTGCTGGGGACGCACGGTGTTGATCGCCGGGATGTCCCAAGCTTCGTGGATGCGCCCGCCGAACACCCGCCACACGACGATCGCGTCAACGTCCAGCACGGTGCCCCCGAAGCTGACCGTGTTGGTCGCGTAGGCCACGACCAGCTCGTCGCCGTAGGGCGTGAGTGAATGAGGCTCGTTGTGGAAGCCGCTGTCGCTTGCCTCTCCGACTCTTTCGAAGAAGCTGGCGAAGCCGGCCGACCCGTGGTGGTCGCCGGCCAGCTCCCGGAGCTGCGGGTTGAAGAAGTGGAAGACGAAGTCGTCTGCGAACAAATCCTCGTCAGGGTTGGCGAAGCCGGTGGCGATGAGAGATCCGGCCCGTACCACGAGATCCAAGTTCGCCTGCTGGGCTGATTGGGAGGGATCCATGGGGTGACTCCTGTCCGAAGCAGCATGATGAGCCACGCTGACCGCACCGACCAGGGCCGAATGTCCCACCCGAAGCGACAGCTGGACAGGTCAGCTATCCGGTGAGCGTCTGGACCGTTAGACACCTGCCACTGCCGACCGGCCGAGACGCTTCCTGCCACTCGCTGCCTCCGGGCTCGGTTCCCCAGCTCGATGGGACCTTGGGCCCTTCCCGCAGCCGTTGACCAGCCTGAAAATCGTCATCAACAACACCTTCCGCAGGGGGTCCAGGCGTGGATGACCGTGACGCAGGCCGCAAAGCAGCAATCGAGCGCCTCAAGAACAAGCGCGCTCTCCGAAGCCATGTGGTGATCTACCTGGCCGTCAACACGTTGCTCGTCGTGATCTGGGCCGCGTCGGGTGCCGGATACTTCTGGCCCATCTGGCCGATCCTGGGATGGGGCATCGGCCTCGCCCTCAATGCGTGGACGACCTACGGACAGCGACCCATCACCGAAGACGACATCCGCAAGGAAACGCAACGCAACATGCCCCAAGACTCAGAGTCCGCTGGCAACTAGCACAACACTGAGGCACGACCGGTCGCAAGCTCGATCGCCCTTCGTCCGCTACACGCCTATCGGCTGGCTATTCATCGGTCGCCGCACGCCGAGCCGCTCTCAGCTCCCTTGGACTCGGCGAATATCGGTCACCTGACGTTCCCGTGAACGTGTGGGTGCCCAAAACTCGGACGTGGGCGTTGACCAGGGCGGATAGCCACCGATCCTGAGGTGTGTGTATCGCATCCTGTACCGCTTCCTCGCGTCACTGACCCGCCTCGCTGTACGGTCCGGCCGCTCCAAAGACATCGAGATCATCGTGTTGCGCCACCAACTCGCCGTACTCCGCCGCCAACACGATCGGCCCGCACTCACCGATGACGACCGGTCACTGCTCGGCGCCATCGCCCAAGCACTCCCCCGACCACACCGCCACGGATGCCTCGTCACACCCGAAACCCTCCTGGGTTGGCACCGCCGACGCATCGCCAGGCACTGGACCCAACCAGTCCAGACGCCCGGAAGGCCATCGACCCGAGCCGAAGTTCACCAGCTCATTATCGATATGGCGACCCAGAACCCGACCTGGGGATACCGCCGCATCGCAGGAGCACTGAACGGTCTCGGCCACACCGTCGGAGCATCCACCGTCTGGAGAATCCTCCAAGACCAGGGCATTGACCCCGCTCCACAGCCTTCGACGGTGGGTGTTCTTCGCAGGGATCACCGCGAACCCGACCGGCGCCTGGACCACACAAGCAGTCCGCAACCTGTTCCTGTGCCACACCGCCCGCTTCTCCGATTCCCGAGCGCTCGTGCGTGACCGCGGCAGCCAGTTCATCGACGCCTTCGACGAGATCTTCCAAACCGAGGGCCTCAAGATTCTCAAGACCTCAGTCCGAACGCCGGTCGCCAACTCGTTCGCCGAGCGCTGGATCGGGACCCTATGGCGCGAGCTCCTCGACCGAACAGTCATCTCGAACCAGCGACAACTCGAATGCCTCGTCGTCGACTACATCGACCACGACAACACCCACCGAACTCACCGCTCCCTCGATCAACGACCGCCACTCGGCAACGAAATACGGGCGAGTCTGAGGCCAGATCTCGCACGACCTCGATTCGTCAGATCCACACGATGCGACGGCCTCATCAACGAGCGCGCCGAGTCACTGGCGCTGCAAGTCGAGGGCTGGACCGAGGGCCCGATCGCAGCCCTGCACTCAGCTGAAGACCTGGCAGCGGCTTCGACTGAGCTACTTCAAGAAGCCACAAGCGACGGCCACTTCAGAGTCATGGCACGAGTCTTCACCCCAGCCGAACTTGCTGCACCGCCAGAGGATCGATGGAAACACTCGATGCCCGGCGCAGCCTCGAACTTCGGTTTCCGTTCGGTCGAAGTGACTGACGGAACTGCTGTGATCGTGAGCTACCGCCAGTTGCAGCAGTTCCCGCAGATCTGCCTCGAGCGACGCGTCCCAGGTG
>CAZYLX010000315.1:0-4712 GCA_964648595.1 uncultured Acidimicrobiaceae bacterium | reverse complement strand
TCCTTGACGAGTCGCTTGTTCTCCTGTTCGTTCACCCGGCCGAGGTAAGACTCGATTGTCGGGGAGGCTTCGCCGACAGATTGCAGCTCGCCGTGGTCGAGCCATGCAACCTCGTCGCACAACGATTCCATCGTTCCGGCATCGTGCGACACGAGCACGATGGTCGTGCCCCTGCGCCGTAGGGCGTAGATGTGGTCGAAACACTTCCGCTGGAACGCTTCATCGCCAACTGCGAGCACCTCGTCGACCAGCAGGATCTCCGGTTCGACGTGCACTGCGATCGCAAAGCCCAACCGGACGTGCATACCACTGGAGTACACCTTGACCGGTGCATCGATGAAGTCGCCGATACCGCTGAACTCGGTGATCTCGTCGATGGCCATGGCCATCTGCTTTCGAGGCAGGCCCAGCATGGCGCCGTTGAGGAACACGTTCTCTCGACCAGTCAGGTCGGGATGGAAGCCGGAGCCAAGCTCGAGCAACGCAGAGATCTGGCCATTGGTGGTGATGGTGCCCGTGGTTGGCTTGTGGATGCCTGCCGTCAGACGGAGCAGTGTTGATTTGCCAGAACCGTTGTGGCCGATGATCCCGTAGAACGAGCCCTTTGGGATGTCGAACGAGACATCTCGGAGGGCCCAGAAGTCCCTCGATTGACTTCTGCCCTTCCGCAGGAACGCCTCCTTGATCGACGAGGCTCGATCGGCTCGCATCACGAATTTCTTCGAGACGTTCTCGATCGAGATCGCCGGCGTTTTCGACCCTGTGGTCATCACAGTTCCTCGCTGATTTCCATGGACCGGCGGCGGAAATAGGTCAAGCCCAAGGCTGGGGAGATCGTGGCAGCAGCGAGCATGATTGCGATCTTGCTGAGCGATGGGACCTCCAAGAAATAGACAGCGTCATGGGCGGATTGGACGAACACACTCACTGGGTTCCAACGAACGATCTCGCGCGCCGGCAGGTGGTAGGTCTCGATGTCGGGGTTGTCGAGCAAGCCGATCGGATACACGATCGGCACCAGGAAGAACTGCAGGCTCAGGACGATGCCGGTGAGGTATCGCACGTCTCGGTAACGAGCGTTGAGGATGGCAACGATGCACCCAATGCCGAGAGCGAAACTGGCGGCCCCCAGAAGGATGAACGGGAGGAGAAGGAACGTCCAGCTGATGTTCGTCAGCACGAGCATGATCACCAGCAGCACGGCGATCTCGAAGATGGTCTGGACGATCGCAGCGATCGCGCCGCCGAGGATGGCGGTCTCGGTTGGGAAGAACGCCTTCTTCCGGAGGTCCATCACGCCGGTGAGCCAATCCATGGATCCGTTGACGACACCGGAGAACAGGTTCCACACCACGATGCCGGTGAACAGGTACACCGCGAAGATCTCGGCCTTCCCGTTTGCTGTCAACGGCGGCTGGGTCCGCAAGAACACGCCGAAGACGAGGCTGTAGATCAGCACCGTGGAGGCCGGGTTCAACAACGACCAGAGCCAGCCGAGCAGGCTGCGCTTGTAGCGCGCCCGCATTTCTCGCTGCGCGAAATTGATGACGAGCGGGATGAAGTTGCTGGTCGGTTTTGGCTTTGTTTCGGTCGTCATGATTGTCCGGCGGCCAAGCTATCTCTTGACGCAAGGGGATCGTCGCAGCAGCGGCTGACTCGTCAACCCTGCGAGGAGGAGCGCACGAGCGAGGTGGTGGTGAGGAAAGGGTGCGCTGGCGTGAGCCCCTTGTAGTCCTCGACGACGACATCAGCCGTTGCCATTGCGGCTCGATACTCGCTTCGGCTCGAGTTGTCGAAGATGATGATCCCGCCGGGGGCGAGGTGGGGGAGTGCATGACGGAAGCACGTTGCCCTCGCACGGCCGTCGATCACGATCATGTCGAACATGCCACCAACCACGTCGATCGTCCGGACGTATTCCTCGAAGTCGAGATCCTCGTGTCCGCGTTTCTTCGATGGCGCGTAGGGGTTGGGCCCGCGCTCGGTTGGTTCAACGACGTGCAGCGTCATGTGGTCCGGAGCCATGGCTTGCACCGTCGAGGCGAAGCCGGTGTGGTGCTCAACCGAATGCAGTTCATCAACTCGGTCTGCAAGCCACATGCTGGACGCCCCCGCACCCCACTCGAAAGCACGGAGCGGGCGCTCCTTGTTCGCAGCCCAGACCTCGACGGCGTCAGCGGCCTTGTAGGACCACCACGGGCTCCCCAGGCTCACGAGGTCTTCGACATCGTGCACAGCGAATTGAGATCGAAGCCAGTGGATGGACCGATGGTTGCTGTATCGGTCGAGCACCCGCAAGATTCCGATCGATGCGAGCACCGATCGCAATGACTTGATGAGCCGGACGTACGGCCTGGTCAGCATCCCGGGATCGTACTGGTCGAACCCCCGGGGCCGGGCGGACCATCACCGATGGTCGACAGGCTGCCACGTCGTCGCTGCACGAGGAGTCCCACAACGGCACCGAGCGCGTCCGCCAGGATGAACGCAATGCGGGCGATGATCGCCATCGCGAGTGCATCGTTCTGGTCGACGATGCCCGTCGTGAGAACGACGAAGGCGCTCTCACGAATTCCAATGCCTCCTGGTACGAAGAAGACGGCAAACCCGACAAGCCAAGCAGCTGCCGTGATCAGGATTGCCTCGAATATTCCGATGTCCGCTCCGATCGCCTCGGCAACGACTCGAGTGGTCAGGCCGATCATGATCCAAGCCGCGCCATAGACCACGGTGGTGACGAGGAGCGAACGGCCTCGAACTCCGAAGATGGCAACGGCTGCTGGATACACCGTCAGAAGCGCCACCCCGCCGACGATCCGAATCCCGGCCGGCCAGTCGGTGTACAAGAGCAACGCACCGGCAGATGGAGCGGTGGCCAGGGCAAAGAACAAAAGGAGAGAATGTGTCACGGTTCGGTACGCCGGCCTCCGGTCGATACCGGTTGCAGCCAGTTCGCCCCGGCCAACGAAGGCCCAGAGCCCTCCGGGGAGGTACTTCGTGATCTCTCCGATGAAATACCAACCGACCACTTGTTGACCGGGAGCGGTCGAACCCTCGCGGCGTAAGAACTCGATCCAGCCAGCGCCGATGAGCGTCATGCTCAACACCGCAGTGACAAGCGCAAGCAGAAGAAGTGGTCGAGAGGCCCCGGCCAGCGTGTCGGACACTTCGTCGAAGCTTGCACCCAACCGACGCGTCACGAACCACACGACCGAAACGATCAGGAGGGAGACGAGGCCGGCCGAAACGATGCGACGCGACCTTCCAGAGCTGTCGGGGTCGATGGGTGAAGATTCGGGCATGGTCAGCTGAGATCGCAGTCTGGCAACGAGGGGTCACACTAGCCACTTGCTCGGCATCTGCAGAACGACCATGCGTCCGCACATGGCCACTACAGTTCGGCCGTGGAGGCCCTTACGTGCACCTGATCATCCAAATCCCGTGCCTGAACGAGGCCGACCAGCTTCCCGGGATGCTTGCTGACCTTCCCCGGTCGGTGCCTGGCTTTGACCGGGTCGAATGGCTCGTCGTCGATGACGGATCCACCGATGCCACCATCGAAGTGGCCCGCCTTCATGGGGTCGATCACATCGTGAGGCTCCCGCAGAACAGAGGATTGGCTCATGCATTCCAGGCCGGCCTCGACGCCGCTCTGAAGTTGGGAGCCGACGTGATCGTCAACACCGACGCTGACAATCAGTACGACGCCAGCGCGATCCCGGCGTTGGTTGCGCCGATCGTCGCTGGTGAGGCCGACCTCGTCGTTGGCGACCGCGATGTCCGTTCGAGCGACGAATTCTCGAAGCTGAAGATACGTCTGCAACTGGCGGGTAGCTGGGTGGTGAGAAAGGCCAGCGGCACCGATGTTCCCGATGTCACCTCAGGCTTCCGTGCTTACAGCCCAGAGGCAGCGGTCCAGCTCATCGTCGTGAATCGCTATACCTACACACTCGAGTCGTTGATCCAGGCCGGCAAGCTTCGATCCGCGGTGACCTCAGTTCCCGTCGGAACCAACCCTCAGACTCGCGAGTCGCGCCTCTTCGGCTCGATGTGGAGCTACATCCGCCGCAACGCCATGGTGATCACCCGGGTGTTTGCGGCCTATGAGCCGCTTCGTTTCTTCGCAACGCTGGGAGCGGGCCTCCTCCTGATGGCTGCGGTGTCGTTCTCGCCGTTCTTGGTGGACTGGATCGTCAACGGCGACCGTTCTGGCCATCTGCAATCGATTGTCTTGGGCGCTGTGTTCGTTGTCGCTGCGGTGCAGATGTTCGCCATCGGCTTCCTGGCTGATCTCATCGCCTCACACCGCCTGGTAACCCAGCGCACCTTGGAGCGGGTGCGCCGTGTCGAGCTCGCGCTCGGTGTCCAACCGTCCTACTACGAAGTCGGCTCCGACATCGCCGAGGACACCGCCTCGTCGAGCTCGGCGTGACAGCGGTCCCAGGTGTAGGTCGACGCGACTGCTCGACAGCGGTCGATGAGTTCTCGGGCCAGGTCTGGTTCGTCGATCACGCGCTGGACGCCTTCTGCGATGGCCTGCGGCGTGGGATCCACGATCAAACCGGCTCCGGTGTCGTTGACGATGTCGACCAAACCTCCGCCGTCTGAACAAACGATCAGCGGACGTCGCCATTGCATTGCCTCGAGGGCGGTCAGGCCGTAGTCCTCCCGATAGGCGGGTGCGACGACGACGGCGGCCTCGGCGTAGCGTC
>CAZYLX010000314.1:0-4714 GCA_964648595.1 uncultured Acidimicrobiaceae bacterium | reverse complement strand
GCCGACGTCGTCGATGTGGCAGTCGTCGTGGCCGGCTTCGCCGGCTTGTACCTTGTTCACCGACTGAGTGAACGGGGCGTCAGTGCGGTCGGATTCGATGTAGCGGACGACGTCGGTGGCACGTGGTACTGGAATCGATATCCAGGCGCTCGGTGCGATGTTGAAAGCTTGGACTACTCCTACAGCTTCGACCCCGAGCTCGACGCCGAGTGGCAGTGGTCGGAGCGCTACGCAACGCAGCCCGAGATTCTGGGGTATCTCCAACATGTTGCCGAGCGATTCGACCTGCGCCGGCACATCCGCTTCGAGACCCGCATCGACGCCGCGACTTGGGATGAGGACGCAGGTCTCTGGTCATTGACGACGAGCGCCGGCGACACCGTCACATGCCGGTACTACGTGATGGCCTCTGGTTGTCTGTCGCTGCCGAAGCAGCCGGAGATCGCCGGCGCCGATCGATTCCAGGGTGAGGTCTACACAACCGGACGCTGGCCGCACGAGGAGGTCGATTTCGGCGGAAAGCGCGTGGCCGTGATCGGTACGGGGTCCTCAGCAATTCAATCGATCCCGATCATCTCCCGTCAAGCGGCCGACATCACGGTCTTCCAACGCACGCCCAACTTCTCCCTTCCCGCAAACAATGGTCCGGTCGACGAGATCAAGAAGGCAGCGATCGACGCCGATCGAGCGGGATACCGCGAACGGGCTCGCTGGAGCGGCGCAGGGGTTCCCCGGGAGCGCAGCGAGATCAGCGCGTTGTCGGTAAGCGACGATGAGCGTCGAGCCGCCTATGAGCAGGGCTGGGAAGCCGGAGGTCTCTTCTCCCTCACGAGCGCGTTCAACGACTTGCTCGTGAACGAGGCGGCAAACGACACGGTTGCAGAATTCATCCGGGGCAAGATCGCCGGCATCGTCGACGATCCCGCCACCGCCAAGATGCTCTCCCCCACCAGCTATCCATTCGGGACGAAGAGGCCGTGTCTCGACGACAACTACTTCTCGATCTACAACGAGCCGCACGTGCATCTCGTGGACCTTCGTTCTGAGCCAATCATCACGATCACCGAAACGGGCATCACGACCTCTGAGCGGAGTGTCGAGGTTGATGTCCTCGTCTACGCCACGGGGTTCGATGCCATGACCGGGGCGTTGGTTTCGGTCGACATCACGGGCCGAAACGGGATCACGCTCGCCGACCGGTGGGCCGAAGGCCCGAAGACGTATCTGGGTCTGACCACGGTCGATTTCCCGAATCTGTTCATGATCACCGGTCCGGGAAGCCCCTCTGTCTTGTCGAACATGATCGTGTCCATCGAGCAACACGTCGATTTCGTCTGTGATGTGCTCAGTCACATGGAAGCGAACGGCTACCGGTCCATCGAACCGACAGCAACAGCGGAAGAGGCGTGGGGCCGGCACGTCAATGATTTCGCGTCGATGACGCTCTACCCGCAGGCCAACTCTTGGTACATGGGCGCAAACGTGCCGGGCAAGCCACGTGTGTTCCTGCCATATGTCGGTGGCGTCGATCGCTATCGAGCAACGTGCGACGATGTGGTTGGACGGGGCTACCTCGGGTTCCAGTTCGCCGGAGACGTATCAAGTGTCAACGACGGTGTCATTCGAGGTCTGAAGCCGGACGTCGCGATCATGCTCGAGGTGATCGAAGAGCTCGGCATGCCCCCGCTCGAGTCGTTGCCGGTCGAGGAGGCCCGGGCCCTCTCGGATGCCGGTAAAGAGCTGCGACCCCCGGGGCCTGAGGTCGGCGAGATCGAGGATGGCACATTCCCGGGCGCAGACGGGCCGCTTGCCTATCGCGTGTACCGACCGTCGTCACTGGGACCTCATGGCATCGTGATCTACTACCACGGAGGCGGATGGGTTCTCGGCGATGTGTTGTCCGATGATCCCCTGTGTCGAGATCTGTGCGACCGCTCTGATGCCATCGTGATCTCGGTCGACTACCGACATGCACCGGAAGCCGTCTTTCCGGCAGCGGCCGATGATGCATTGGCGGCACTCGCGTGGGTGCGCGACAACGCCGCCTCGCTCGGTGGGTCGAGTGACCGAATCGCGCTTGCCGGTTGGAGCGCAGGCGCCAACCTGGCCGCTGTTGTCTCGCAGGCTGCCCGTGGCGATGACGAGCCTCCTCTCCGCGGCCAGGTCCTGCTGACTCCGGTCACCGATGGCACCCAGGATTTCCCGTCGATGGCCGACAACGCTGACGGCTACATGCTCACAAGGAGCCTCATGGAGTGGTTCTGGGATCACTACGCCACCGCAGACGAACGAAAAAGCCCGCGTGCCTCGCCCTTGCAGGCCGGAGATCTGACCGGCCTCCCGCCGGCGATCGTTGTCACCTGCGAGTTCGACCCATTGCGCGACCAAGGTGAGGCGTACGCACGAGCCATGGCCGGCGCGGGGAACCAGGTCGAACACATCACAGCCCGAGGGCAGATCCACACTTCGATACCGGCGGTGGACGCGCTCCCGACGGGCGCTGCCTACCGAGATCAGATGGCAAGCGCCATCCGATCCTTCCTCGACTGAGGTTCCGAATCCAACAGCCGCGTCAGACCGGTTCCAGGAGCCCCGGGGTATATCGCTCGACGTGAATCCGTTCGTTCGGTGCGCCCAAGCCCTGGGCTGCCACGAGGCATTCATCGACGAAGTCCGGACTTCCGGCGATGAAGACACTGTGAGCAGAGAGATCCGGTGTGACGGTGTCGAGGATGGTAGGAATTCGACCTCGCAGCTGCGAGGTCTGGTCCGTCGAGTCCGACCCCTCAACGAGTGAGTCATCGCCGGTGTATGTGACATGGAAACGGAACCGACGGTGTTTCGCCGTCCACCAAGCCATCAACCCCTCGTCGAAGACATCATCGGGGGTTCGAGCCGAATAGATGATCGTGACCGGTCGTGGAAAGCCCCGACGTAAGGCGGCGTCGGTCAGAGCAAGGATCGGGGCAAGACCTGAGCCCGACGCCAGGCACAAGACGGGTGTGTCGGTTCCGGGGTCGCCGATGAACGTCCCATACGGACCGGCGATGGTGACGCGGTCACCGACGGCAACTTCGTCGTGCATCCAGGCGCTCGTGTGACCGTCCGGCGCACGACTGACGAGGAGTACGAGGTCGCCGTCGTTCCGCGGGGCGTTTGCGATCGAGTACGGCCGTGGCGTTACGCCCGACCGTTCATCGCCAACCATCACATACTGACCGGGCCAGAACCTCAATGGCTCGCCGACCGGACGGAGCCGAACCTCTCTGATCCGAGGTGTCCTCATCACGGCGTCGGTCACAACACAAAGGACCCTGTCCTTCGGTGGGAACAGCTTGGGCCGGGCGTCATCGGTGCCGAAGTCGATCACCAACTCCGCGCTGGTCGGCTTCGCCATGCACATGAGGCGATAGCCCTCGCTGCGTTCAGCGTCGCTCAGCGCCATGTCCAGTACAACGCCCTGGTCAACCTCGCCGTCGAGCACCTTGGTCTTGCATTCGCCACACGCACCGGCTCGACAGTTGTTGGACAGGGCGTATCCCTCGCGTTCGAGGGCCGCGAGCACGGTGTCACCCGCTTCACAACGCACCGTCTTGTCCGACGGAGCGAGGCGAATCGTTGCCTCGAGCATCAGAAGACGGGAATGATGTCGTCAAGATCGACGTCGAGCACCTCTTCGCCACTGATTCCGACCTCGGGGATGGCGGGGAACGGAACGTCGTAGCGGTCGAGGACACTCTTCAAGTTCAAGATGGCCTGCCGCCAGTTCTCCTCTTTCTCCTCGAGCGAAGGAATGTCGAATCCGGCATCCCGGCACACGTCCTCACAGGCCCGCTGGACCTCGATGAAGTCAGGCGGTAGGTCCCAGAAATCGGCCGGGGGCTCGTAGAGCACGGCGGACAGGAAGAGGTAGCCGGCGCGAATCTGCTTCGTGATGAGGGATCGCTCGGAGAGGTCGAGCTTCGGATAGTCGCGCTCCATGAGCGTCATGCAGATCGCCATGTGGCGACCTTCGTCTCGACCGATGAGCTTGAACGCCTCCTCGAAGACCGGCTCACGAGCGCCCTCTGCCATCTGGTGGAAGACCGTCGCAGCGGCGATCTCACCCATCAGGAACGACGAGAACAACACGGCCAACGGGTACTTGGGCACGGCTTGCTTGTAGCCCTCCCAGTAGCGGCCGCCGTTGAAATAGAGCCACTTGACGTTCCGTTGCGCCTTCTCGCCGAGTTCCGTCTTCGGTTCGTAGGTGAGCGGATCGGGATAGCCCAGGAGCTTGGTGATCGCCATGCCACACATCTGCTCGTGGTTCTGCTCGTCACGGGTCACCGAGAAGAAGCAGCGGCGCACGGCATCTTCCTCGTGGTCCTCGTAGGTCTTGATCATTGCCTCAGCGAACACGGGTGGAGCCGATGCGTCGAAGACCGACAGCAGCGTCCACCAGTAGGCCATGGATTCGCGCTCTTCCCAGCTGTAGGAGTCGACGTCGAAGGTTTCCCACGGGAGATGGGCGGGATCCCAGACCTCGCGCTGGGATGCTGTCCAGATCTCCTCCATCTTCTCGGTGCCTTTGTGCCAACTGAGTGGGAAGACGTTCGGCTGTGGGGTCGCTGGAAGGAAACTCCATGCTGCCACTCCTAAAACCGAATGATGAAGTCTTAGTTAAGACATCACACAATGTCTCCTTGAAACAGGGAGACATTGTTGTTGCAAG
>CAZYLX010000313.1:0-4714 GCA_964648595.1 uncultured Acidimicrobiaceae bacterium | reverse complement strand
ACAAGTATTTGTCGTTTCTCGATCTGAATGCTACAGACTCCAGCGCGAAACGATCTGAGTGCGCTTCGATTTGCAACCATGCTTCGTTCCTCCTGGCATACCGTCTCGGCACCGATCCCGAACCGAGCGTCGGTTGGCAAGAAGGACATCGCATGCGAGTTGGAGTTCCGTCGGAGATCAAGGTGCTCGAGCGCCGTGTCGGGCTGACCCCGGAGAGCGTGCGCGAGGTCACCGCGCACGGTCACGAGGTGATGGTGGAAGCAGGCGCAGGGCTCGGCATCGGAGCATCGGACGATCGATATGAACACGCGGGCGCAACGATCGTCGCCGATGCAGTAGCGGTGTTCGAGTCAGCAGACCTCGTCGTGAAGGTCAAAGAGCCCCAGGCCGACGAGCGTGCGATGCTTCGACCGGGCCAGGTCCTGTTCACCTATTTGCACCTCGCCCCCGATCCCGACCAAACCAACGACCTGCTCGCCAGCGGCGCCGTGTGCATCGCGTATGAGACCGTGACCGACAACGACGGCGGGCTCCCGCTGCTTGCGCCAATGTCGAAAGTGGCGGGTCGCATGGCGACCCAAGCCGGCGCACATGCGCTGCAATCGCCCCAGGGCGGGGCTGGTCTTCTGCTTGGCGGCGTACCCGGTGTTGCGCCGGCCAAGGTCGTGGTGCTCGGAGGAGGGGTGGTCGGCCTCAACGCGACGGAGATGGCCGTGGGGCTCGGTGCCGACGTCACCGTGCTGGAGCGGAACGTGGCAGTGCTGGACCAACTCGACGCCCGATTCGGCACCTCCATCCGAGCCGTTTACTCGAATCGCTCTGCCTTGGAGGACTACGTCCTGGACGCCGACCTCGTGATCGGAGCGGTTCTTGTCAAGGGAGCGCGAGCCCCACACCTGGTGACCGCCGACATGGTCCGCGAGATGAGGGCGGGCTCTGTCATGGTCGACGTCGCCATCGATCAAGGCGGCTGCTTCGAGACCTCCCGTCCGACAACGCACGCCGACCCGACCTACCTGGTTGACGGCGTCGTCCACTACTGCGTCGCCAACATGCCAGGGGCCGTCGCTCGGACATCGGCCTATGCCTTGAACAACTCGACGTTGCCCTACGTTCTGGCGTTGGCCGATCGGGGGCACTCGACCGTTCTGGCCGACGATCCACACATGCGAAATGGGCTGAACATCTTCGATGGCAAGCTGACCGAGGCCGCGGTTGCCGAGGCCCTTGATCTTCCGTACACGGATCCGGCCACGCTGTTCGGCTGAGCGCTGTGCTGTTCGGCTGAGCGCTTTGGTCCGACGCCAAAAAGGTCAACACCCCCGGTCCGACGAGGCGTGAGCAGCGTCTTCCCGGGGGTGTCGTGAGCAGTGTGAGCATCCACCACAGTCGACTTTGACGGCAGTACCGTTTCCATTGACTGTTGAGCTTCCCCGTCGGTTCGAGAACCGGCGGGGAAGTTGTGTTTTCGGATCACCGTCGGCGCCTGCATACCCAACCGTTTCAGGTCTGAGGCGAACCTCACACCGTTGCGGCTGAGTTCCTCGGGCGCTCCCGACGAACCGAATCCGTCCGAAGCCTTCAGCCGAAACCGATGACCTCTTCCGGGGCAACACATCCAGCGGATGCGTGCCGGCGATGTCTCTCACCTGACCCTCAGGTTCTTCCGCTTCGTACCTCTCGTTCGGTTCCGACCGCTTCGCCGTGCCCGCCGGGTTTCCCCTGCTTCTCCACCGAGTTGTTCGTCCGTTTCGTGAGGCCGTGAGTGGCGCTCCCTGCTGGCTGTTCATCACTCAAACACCCGTCGTTGCTGGGGTCAAGGGGTTTTCCGCAATTCACAGCGTTATCCGCAGAACTTCTTGGTTGTCCTCAAGACACGCCGAGTTGTCCACCGGTTGTCCACCGGTTTACCCACAAGCCGGAGCCTTCTCAGTTGCTCAGGCGCTTCGCCAGGACGAGTACGAGCACCGCTCCGATCACCGAGGTGAACAGTCCACCTGACTCAAGCTCGAGTCCCGATCCGGTGAGCACATTCCAGATCGTTCCTCCGACCAACGAACCGGCAATGCCGAGGCCGATCGTGCCGAGGCAACCCAGCTTGCGATTTCCCTTCACCAACCACTGCGAGACGACGCCAACGAGAAGGCCGAAGATGATCCAGACGAAAGGTCCCATGTCTTCAGCCTCTCACAGCATCCGGCTCCTGAGACGTTGGCCTCTTGCTTGCCGTCGGCCGTTTGTCGGCGTCGGTTGTTGGCCCGTCGGGTGCAGGTCGGTCGATCCGGTGCGAGGCTGCCACGATGAACCAGCGACTCGATGCCGCCGCCATCTGCACGCCCGGCCTCGAGTCGTTCCTCGAGGCGGAATTGACGGCGCTCGGCATCAAAGCGAAACCCGGCGCCCACGGTGTGGTGCCTTTCCGGGCGACGACCCGGCAGCTGTATGTGGCCAACGTCTGGCTCCGCACCGCATCGCGGGTTCTTGTTCGCCTCGCTACGTTCCGAGCAACGGACTTCGCCCACCTCCAGATGCGGGCATCGGAGGTCGACTGGGCCCCTTGGATCGGTGATGACATCGCTCCGGAGTTCCGGGTCACGTCTCACAAGTCGAAGCTCTATCACACCGAGGGAATCGCCCAACGACTGCACAAGACCGTCGGTCCAGCGACCCGTGGTGAACCGGTGCAACCGTTCGTCGTCCGATTCGAGAAGGATCTCTGCACGATCAGCGTTGATACCGGTGGAACGCCGTTGAACCACCGCGGGTGGCGCCGCGACATCGGCGTCGCTCCGCTTCGGCCAACGATGGCGGCCGCCATGCTCATGTCGATCGGCTACGACGGATCGCTGCCGCTTGCTGATCCGTTCTGCGGCTCGGGCACCATCGTCGTCGAGGCGGCGCTGATGGCGCGATCCATGCCGCCCGGCGGCAAGCGACGCTTCGCTTTTCAGACATGGCCGACCTTCGACTCTGGAACATGGGCCAGCGTCCAGGGCGAGATCAATGCAAAGAGCCAGCCGGAGCGGGAGGTGATCATCGAAGCAAGCGACCGTGATTCGCTTGCGGTCGAGATCACAGAGAAGAACGCCAAGCGGGCGGGGGTCGCAGACGTCATCCGAATCGAGAAGCGAGTCGTTTCACATCTCGAAGGCCGGACGGGTCCCGGTTGGATCGTCACCAACCCGCCATACGGCAAGCGAGTCGGAGACGGTGACCTCGGCCCGCTCTACAAACGCTTCGGTGCGGTTCTGCGGGAGCGGCGTCCGGAATACGGAGTCGTCATGGTGGCCAACGATCGATCGATGGCCCGAGCCGCCGATGGTCGCTTGGCCCCGGCATCGGGGTTCTCGGGGTCCTTTGGCCACGGTGGAATCAAGGTCCAGGTGCTCAGCCGGCCGGGGTCAGCTCCAGCACCGTCTGCCCCTGAGTCTGAAATGTCAGAACCGAGCCTTCCTGACGCCACTGGGTGAGCGACTCGAGGGTGTCGACCAACGAGGTGTGAACCGCTCGATCCGTGGCGTCGCACGACGAATCTGCTGCCGGACTCGGGATCGTGAAGCTGGCCCCGCCGCCGCTCGAACCGGTGTCGATCAAGGTGTAAGAACCGAACAGCTCGCGGCAGTTCGTTCGGCCCCGAACCGCGGCCTCGCCAGTGTCGATCTCGAGTTGCGGCGACCGGCCGTCCAGATCGACTGTTGCTCCGTCGTCCACCAACGCCGTGACGCGCCAGGTTCCATCGAACGTCGGTTCTCTTTCGAGTTCGGAGGTTCCGCATGCCACGGCGCTGAGCGCGATCGTGAGAACGAGTCCGAACGCTCCGGCGGCATGGGAAACGGCTCGCCTGGACTGAGCCGTGAGGGTCTCAGAACGCGCGTGACGACGGGCGGTTTCAGGCACGCCGGCGACGGTATCGCTGAGTGAACCGACGATGACGAGATCAACAGATTGTTGACTCAAGGCGTGGCCTTCGAGCCGCTCGATGGTCGGACGCGGGTGGTAGCGGTATTCGGGTGACCCAAGATGTGTTACGAAGTGGGCCGTGGCACTGCTGCACGACTATGCGGCAGCTAGCGGAGCGATCTATAACGGACGGTCATGACGATGTCGGAACACAGAGCACTGCCAGAACCGCAGGCTTTGCGACTGCACGACGTCCAACGGCCGGCCAGCACGCCGCCCCGATACATCCGGCCGCCACACCTCGAGGCCGCGCTCGACCTCCTGGCCGAGCACGGCGAACGAGCGCGGATCGTTGCCGGCGGCACAGATCTCATGGTCGAACTCGACCGTGGCATGCGACCCGAGCTCGAGGTGCTGATCGATCTCTCTTCGATCGAGGGGCTCGATTCGATTCATCAGTCCCGACACGGCATCCACCTCGGCCCGCTCGTGACGCACAACCAGTGCGTGGCCAGCGACCTGGTACGAACCGTCGCCCTTCCCCTTGCACAAGCGTGTTGGGAGGTCGGCTCGCCGGCCCTGCGCAATCGGGCCACCGTTGTTGGCAACATCGTCACCGCGAGTCCAGCCAACGATTCGCTGTCCGCCCTTGTTGCGCTCGATGCCGAGGTGGCCATCATCTCGAATCGGGGCAGTCGCACCGTCTCCGTTGCGGACTTCACGACGGGAGTCCGCTCGACCGTGCTCGCGGCGGACGAGTTGGTGACGGGCCTGCTGATTCCTGCGGCCGCTGACGGGTCTGATCCCGATCGGC
>CAZYLX010000312.1:0-4725 GCA_964648595.1 uncultured Acidimicrobiaceae bacterium | reverse complement strand
GGGTCGTCAGATGGCGTTGGATCGCCACGTGTTCATCGACGCCAGCAGTCATCAGGTCGAACCACGTCGTGTTCAGTTCATAGGGTGCCGTGGTTCCGTCCGAGAGGACGCGTTCGCCAACGCTGCCGCCGGATCGACGGCAGGCCCTGATGAGAAGTTCGAGTTGTTCGCTGTTGAGCAGTCCCTCGGCCGGCCGGACACCGATGCCGTCGTGGCAGGCCAGGAAGTTGAGAAACGATCGTTCAGGCCCGACGATGTCGTCGATTCCCGCGGCCCAACGTTCGAGCGCTGACGTATCGCCGCTGAGCGCGGCGTGAGCGGTCAGCGGCGCAAGCGGAAACTGATAGACGGCGTGAGCCTCAGCGGTCTCGCTCGAGCCCAGGTAGGAGACGTTTTCGGCGTGGGGCACGTTGGTCTCGCTGATCAGCAGGGTTCCGAATCCGAGTTCGTCGATGCAGGACCGAATCAACTGAATGATCTGGTGGGTCTGCGGCAGGTGAATCGACGGGGTTGCCTCGTCCTTCCAGAGGAAGCCAATGGCGTCGAGTCGAATCGCTCCCGCACCTCGTTCGCAGTAGTCGATCAGGATCGCGGCCACCCGCAGGAACACTTCGGGGTTGCCGTAGTCAAGATCGACCTGGTCGGGGGAGAAGGTGGTCCAGACATGGATGACATCTCCGCTCGACGTCGTGAACGGTGTCAAGAGTGGGTGGGTGCGCGGCCGCACCACCGAGCTGTTGTCGATACTCGGGTCGCTGGTGCGAAAGAAACCTCGATACTTCGGATCGTCGGCCAGAAACCCCTGGAACCATGGGCTCTCGGCCGACATGTGATTGATCACCGCGTCGAACATGACGGTTCGGCGCGCCGTGATCGCTTCGATCTCGGCCCAGGAGCCGTAGCGAGGATCGACCGTCTCGTAGTCGATCACCGAGAAGCCGCCGTCGGAGCTCCAAGGGGCGAATGGAAGGAGGTGGACCCCGTCGACGTGACCGGTCAGCCGCTCGTCGATGAAGTGATCGAGGGCTCGGAGGGGTGACTCATCGGTGACAGGGAACTGGTCGGCGTAGGTGATGAGCCAGACTGAACGTTCCGACCAGGACTCGTTGACCCGGGGAGCGACCGGACGGTGTTTGCTCAGCAGCTCCTCGAGCGCGGCGCTGCACCACGAAGCGATCTCCTCGCCGTAGATTGCAACGAGGAGATCTCGACGACGTGTTTGGCTCGAGGGCAGAGCTGGCGTCAGCTCAGCCCTTGACCGAACCGGCCAAGAGGCCTCGAACGAAGAAGCGCTGAAGTAGGAAGAACACGACCAGCGGCACGAACGCCTGAACAAAGGCGCCGGCTGAGAGCACGTGCTCCTTGAGGCCGAACTCGCCGGCTTGGGATGCGATCTTGATCGTGGCTGGATGGTTGGCGCCGTTGGCACCGATCATCGTGAGAGCGATCAGATAGTCGTTCCACGTCCACAAGAATTGGAAGATGGCGAAGGCTGCCAGCACCGGAATCGACAGCGGGAAGACCAGCCGCCAGAAGATCGTGAAGTGATCGGCGCCATCGAGGCGTGCCGATTCGAACAGATCCTTTGGCAACTGACTGATGTAGTTGTGAAGCAAGAAGATTGCGAACGGCATGGCGAACGCAGTGTGCGTGAACCAGACCGCTGTCGTCGTACCGGCGAGACCGAGATCGGGAATGATCGTGATCGTCTTGTCGAGGAACGGGATGGTCTGGTGGGCGCCGTTCGAATAGGCCTGGAGCAGCGGAATCAGCGCGACCTGGTTCGGGATCGCCAGGAGAGCGACCGTTCCGATGAAGATGCCCTGTCGGCCCCGAAAATCGATCCACGCGAACGCGTATGCCGCAAACGCAGCAATGGCGATCGGGATGATCGTTGCCGGGATGGCAATGGCGAACGAGTTGACCAGACCTTGTGTGAGCCCTCCGCTGGCCTCGGCACCGAGTACCTCCTCGTAGTTCTGGAGGCCGGGACTGACCGGATCATCGAAGACGGTCCACCAACCCGTTGCCCGCTGAGCATCTCGTTGGCGGAACGAGTTGATGAGCAAGCTGAAGGTCGGAAGTGTCCACATGAACACGAGCGCCCACAGGATCCAGGTGGGCACGCCGGCCAGGAAGCCGTAAAAGCGGCTTGTCCGGCTTTCGGACACGCCGTCCAGATGTTTTTCGGACTCGCCGGCCAGATGCGAAGGCGTTGACACGGTCATATCAGATCTCCTTTTGCATCGTGCGGATGTTGTAGACCATGACAGGAACAACAGCGAGGAAGAGCACGACAGCGAGTGCCGAGCCCAAACCGAAGTTCAGCTCAGTGAATGCCCTCTGCCACATCTCGTTTGCAACAACCTGAGTGTCGAAGTTGCCGTTTGTCATCACCTTCACGATGTCGAACACCTTCATCACGACGACGATGAGCGTTGTGACGACTACCCCGATCGTCGGAGCGATCGACGGAATCGTGATGCGCCAGAAGATCTGCGAGTCGGTTGCGCCGTCCATCTTGGCCGCCTCGACGAATTCGGTCGGGACAGCTTTGATTGCGGCCGAGAAGATCACCATCGCGAAGCCGGTCTGGATCCAAATGAGGACCAACATCAACCACAGGTTGTTGAATGGCTGGGAGTTTTGGAGGAAGAGAACCGTGGTGTCCTGGACAACGCCGGTGTCGGTGACGAACCCCGTTCCCCCCATGCCTCCACCGAAGGTGAAGCGCCACAGCGCCCAAACGAACGGCAGCATGAACACTATGGCGGTGGCGAGGACGCCGCCCGCCTTGGCTCGGTAGCCAGTGTTGATGAGCGTGCCGAGTCCGGCGATGATCACGAGAAGAACAACGATGCCGATGACGCGTGCCGTGCCCCCCGTACTGATCTTGCCGAGCTCGACCCAGACGAAGTTCATGACGCCGGTCTGGTCCTTGCTCGGGTCTCGAGCGATGTACATGAATCGCCAGATGATGCCTGCACCCACGAACGAGATGGCCAGTGGCATGAAGATCAATGATTTCGCCACGTTCTCGTAGTTCGCCCGGTCGGCCAGAACGGCGACGGCGAGTCCGAACCCCGCGGACAGTGCGGTGACGGTGAATACCCACCACAGGTTGTTGAAGATGGTGCCCCGTAGCGTCGAAAATACTGCGAACGCCAGCAAGAAGAGGCTGACACCGAGGAGCGCGGCGGGGATGCCGGCGATGTCGACCCGAGCCTTTGGGAACCGCTCACCGACTCGTTTCCCGATCGGGACGAACAACACGATGAGGCCGGCGGCAACGAGGGCGATGATGGCGAACCAATTGCCGCCGGCCTCACCGCCGGAAAGTGATCCGTCCGGAGCAGCGACTGGTAGTTCTCCGGCCGTCTGCCGACCAAGGACGAACTCGAGGATTCCGGCCAGCACCAGAATCGTGCCCAGGAACATGCGAATTCGTCGCCCACCGCTGAACGTATTGCCGCTCCGCTTGGCTATGTACAGCCCAGAAAGCATTGCCGCGGCCAACAGCACCATGGAGATCAGGAACAGTGGGCTGCTGAACAGGCTGAGCCGATCCGTGTAGTCGAAACTCTTCGGATCGGTGAAGATCGTCTGGTAGTTCCGGAGCCCGAGCCAGTTGTCGCTGCCTTCATCGAACAGCGAGAGATACATCGTGCGTATCAGCGGGATCACTAGTCCGGTGACGATGAAGCTGAGGGCAGGCACCAAGAAGATGACGCCTCGAGAGCGTTGTTCGAGGTCCACTCGGCCTACAGCGTCGAGTGACGGCTTTGCCCCGTAGCGGAGGCCGGCAAGTCCGCCGGCGACGCCGGTGGCCACGAGTGTTTCGACTTCAGGTCCTCCACCGAGCGTCGGGAATCCGAAGGTAGCGAGCAGCCAGCCGATCAGGGCGCCGGTTACGGCACCGGTGATGGGGCTGCGGCCGCGAAAGGTGTTGATCCCGGTGCCGACGAAGGCCAACATGACCGGCGCAATGATGAGCGGAATTGTCTCGAGCCTGGGCTGGAATGCGTCGAAGAGCATGCCACCGAGGAGCAGGCCGATGCCTGCGCCACCCGCTGTTGCCACGATGGCCCGGGTTCGGTCGTCGGTCGTTCTGCCGACGACGTAGCCCAGCAGGCCGCACAGAATGGCGCCAGTGAGGGCATTCCAGAGGACGTTGATGGAGGTGTCGACAGGAATGCGCTGGGCGAACAATGTGCCCCAGATCAGGCCGAGCAAGGCGCCGATGGCCATGCCGACGAACGGTAGAGTCGATCGGTCATCGCGGGAAACACCGAATGCGTAGCCTGCGACATACCCAATGGCGGCTCCGATCACGATCGACGCCACGAGCAACGTCCAAAACCCGTTGTTTATGCCTTCGTGAAGTTCTCTGGCAACGTCGTCCCGAGGTCCGAGATGTTGGATGATGCGGTTGCCGTCGAGTATCCCGAAGACGAGGAAGCCGATCGCCGCGCCGGCGGCCGCCGTGAACTGGCTCCAGTGTTTCGCCGTGCGATCGAACAACATGTTCGCGCTGACGAAGAGAGCCGTACTGGCGCCGACTGCGAGGATCACCGCCCAAATGGTCGCAGCGACCCGCTCCATCTCGGGGCTGAAGAGGACGCGCTCCATGCGGCTGAACTCCGACCCGCCGGTCTTGGCCTGGAACCAATCGAACAGCCCGATGAAGGTGACGACGGCGCCTGCGGTCGGCAACCACTGCCTGAC
>CAZYLX010000311.1:0-4747 GCA_964648595.1 uncultured Acidimicrobiaceae bacterium | reverse complement strand
TCGCCGAGGCACTCCGCCAGCGGTGCGACGGTCGGATCGATCGAGATCCAGAGGATCCCAGCGAACGCCTCGACCAGGACCGGGTGCAGGCCGAAGTCGGCTCGATCGAATCCCTCGACCGGCACCTCATCGAATTTAGGGGTCGCTACCAGCGTGCCGTCCAGGTCGTAGCCCCAGCGGTGGTACGGACAGCGAATGACTCCGTCGACGATGCAATCCGCCTCGATCAGCTCGGTCCCGCGGTGGCGGCACGCGTTGAGAAACGCCCGCAGCTCGCTGTCACGATTGCGGGTGATGATGACGGATCGGCCGGCGACCGCCCGCGTGATCGTCTCACCAGGCAAGCTCACCTGATCGGTGAAGCCAACAGCGACCCAGCCGCCGGCGAACACCCGCTCCCGCTCGAGCTCGAAGAAGCCGTCATCGGCATAGCACCCCGCAGGCAGACCAGACGCCTGCTCGACAGGGAGGCGAATCGGGGACCATGCAGCGTCATCGAGGAATCGGTCGTTCGATAGTGTCACGCAACCACCAATGCAGAGGAGGTCTGATTGTCTCGTCGGAATCTCGCCGAGCGCAAGAGCGATCGCTCATCGAGAACGTCAAACCGTTCTCGCGAGTCGATACAACGTGCTGTTCCGTTCTCAAGCCTCGCCCTGTCTCCGGCATGATTGCCTGAACGACAAAGGACAAAATGATCCACCAGCCCCATCACGACCCGTCGGCCCGATACGTATCGAACCCTCGGCCATCGCTCGGTGAAACTGTCATCGTTTCTGTCGAGCTTCCGGCAACAGGCCCCGCCGGATCCCCGATGGAGATTTCGTCGGCCTGGCTCCGGGGAATCCGCGACGGTGAGCAGTTCTGGGCCGAAGGCCGCGCCGACGGTGAGTGGCTCCGCTTCGAGCTGACCTGCACCCAAGACGTGATGAACTACCGGTTCCATCTCGAGACCGAGGCAGGCCCCTGCTGGCTCACTGGTATCGGCATGCTCGACCACGACCCAACCGACCGAGAGGACTTCCGGCTCCTCACCACCGGCGGCGCACCCGAGTGGGTACCGGATCTCGTCTGGTACCAGATCTTCCCCGATCGATTCGCAACGACAGGCCGCCACCGCCACGACGACCACTCCACCGACACCTCTTGGGCCGACTGGGCCGACTGGACAGACCCCGTGGCCGACGGCCATGCAGCGATGACTCAGCTCTACGGCGGCGACCTGGAAGGCATCACGGAACGCCTCGAACACCTCGTCGATCTCGGAGTCGGCGGCATCTACCTGACGCCCGTCTTTCCCGCACGGTCCAACCATCGCTACGACGCCATGACCTTCGACATGGTCGATCCCGTACTGGGCGGTGATGAAGCACTCGCCCGTTTATCCACCGAGGCCGAGAAGCTCGGCATCCGTGTGATGACCGATCTCACGCTCAACCACACCGGCGACGTCCACGAATGGTTCGCGAGCGCACAGGCAGATGCATCCAGCGAGGAGGCCGGCTTCTACACGTTCAGCGAGCACCCAGATCTTTACGAGTCGTGGCTCGGAATCGACAGCCTTCCCAAGCTCGATCACCGCAGTACCGAACTTCAGCGCCGCTACTACCGCGGTGTCGATTCGATTCTCGGCCGATACCTCCAACCACCGTTCAACATGGCCGGCTGGCGTATCGATGTTGCCAACATGACCGGGCGCCTCGGACCAGTCGACCTCAACCAGGATGTTGCACAAACTGCCCGTGCCACCGTCGACGCCGTCGACGCCGCTCTACCGGCCCGAGACGGCAAATGGCTTGTCGGGGAGCACTTCTTCGACGCTTCGCTCGATGCCCCCGGCGACGGTTGGCATGGGGTGATGAACTACGCCGGCCTGACTCGTCCGATCGCTTCCTGGCTCGGCGAGTTCACGGCGCTCGGAGCCTTCATGCCCGGTCCGGGGCAGGCCCCACGCGATGGAGTGCAGATGGCCCGAGCAATGGACGCCGTGCGATCAGCGACACCATGGCAGGTCACGATGGGTTCGATGAGCCTTCTCTCATCCCACGACACTGCACGGTGGCGAACGATGTGCAACTCCGACGAAGCGGCACTGGCTGGGTTCGGCCTCCTCCTCTCAATGCCAGGCGCGCCCACGTTCTTCTACGGCGATGAGGTGGGCCTCACTGGCGACACGTCCGAGCGGGCCCGTCGGACGATGCCCTGGGACACGAGCATGTGGGACGACGGATTCCTGTCCTGGTACCGATCGATGATCAAGGTCCGAAACGAGCACCACGCGCTTCGCCATGGCGGTTTCCGCTGGGTCGAGGCCGAGGCCGACGCGGTGATGTTCCTTCGAGAGACCGCAGATCAGCGACTGCTCGTTCGATGCGCTCGCGCCGCGACAGCGGACTGCGAGCTCTCGGCCCAGCTGTTGCGAAGCGATCACCTTCGCGGCGTAGTCAACGGGTCGGATCTTACGGCCGGCGGCGGCACCATCACGGTCGGCGGCGATGGACCGATTCACCAGATTTGGGCTCTGGACTGAAGCTCACGACACAGATGCCCACAGCATCAGGCTGCTCGAATCGCCCTGACTTCGGCCGAACGTTCCGGCGTTGGGGCTTCCGGCGTCGCCAGATCAGAAACCGCTGACCAAAGCACATCCCTGAGGTCTCCAGCGGCCGAATCAGCTACCTGATTAGCGGCGATCACACCGTCGATCATGTCGGCCAGTACGGCCACCGACGGGCGCTGCTTCATCTGGACGGCGATGACCGCATCACCGTTGCGGCGACGCCGAATCGAGCGCCGACACCCAGCGCTCCTGGGCGGGCTCCGAAACCCCGGAGCGGTATGGCCGGCTCGACGCGTGGCTTCCGCCAACCGCCGAGCCGCTTCTGCGAAATCCAACGAGGTCATACTTCCTGCTCCCACGAAGAACAGTATGAACAGACCGTGTGACAATCAGATTGGGTCGGCTGTCGCCTCCCGCTCACCGCATCCAAACCACTCCTGCGCTGCGAGCCTCCTCCGTCAGCATCACGTGACTGTCGCCTCCTGCTCACCGCACCAGCCATACTGACCCGATGATCGCCATCACACCCTGGCGCCGAACGTTGGCAACCTGGGCTCATCCTGCGGAGGACCTCTACACCATCAGCCCTGATTACCTGGCCGGCGTCGAGCGTGCAGGCAGTCGCGGCGCGCTCGTTGGTCACGTCGCAACGGTCGCCGAAGCCAAGCTCGTGCTCGAACGGTTCGACGGCCTGATCCTCAGCGGAGGAGAAGACGTCGATCCATCGCTGTACGACGCACCGAACACCGACTCGATCGAGCCCGACATCCGAGCCGACCAAAGCGACATCGCCTATCTGCAAGCGGCACAAGCCCTCGACGTTCCGGTCCTTGCCGTCTGCCGTGGCGCCCAGATCCTCAACGTCGCTTTCGGCGGCACGCTCCACCAACACATGTGGTCCCATGACGGTGCCCACCCACCGAGGTCCGAAACCGGCGACACAAAGGCTGATGCCGACGCGTTCTTCGCAAATCGACACGATGTCGAGCTCACGCCGGGGTCACGCATCGCCGACATCCTTCGCTCGACAGCGATCTCGGTGAACTCCCTCCATCATCAAGCAGCCGACAGGGTCGGCTCCGACCTCGATGTGACCGGTCGCGCTCCCGACGGCACCGTCGAGGTCCTCGAGCACGTGACAGGCCGAATCATCGGTGTGCAATGGCATCCAGAATGGCTCGCAGAGCAGGGCCAACCCCTCTTCGACTGGCTCGTCGCCGCAGCACAGCGATGACCTCGATCAACGAGGCGGCACCGCTCAACCCAGCCCAACAGCAGGTACTGGACGAGTTGGGCTCGCTTGATCGACCAACGTTTCGCGATGACCTTCGCGATCACCTCCGCCATGAACTGACCGAATCGCTCACACCCATCGCCGAGGCCATCGAAGAACCACCGCTGTTCATCTCGAAGCGGAAGCTCTCGATGATCCACGGATGCGAAGCCCGCTACCGCGCCGACCAACTGGCCGACTTCGAATGGTCGATCCCGATCGCTCGCGGCACCGTCGCCCACAAGGCGATCGAGATTCTCGTCGCCAGACGGGGCAACCCGACCGCTCTCGATCTCGCGAACGATGCAATGGACCGCCTCGAACTCGATGAACGAGAACTGGGTGAGTTCATTCGAGCACTCGACGAAGGCGAACGAGCCGAACTCGTCGGGCAGGTCAACGACTACGTCGCCACCTTCATCGACACCTTTCCTCCGCTACGACGGCAATGGGTCCCGGTGGCCGAGTCACGAGCCCGCGCAGAACTCTGCGACGATCGGATCGCCCTCAGCGGGATGGTCGATCTCAGCCTCGGTCGAGCGAGAGGCAATCAGGCAGGCAAGGTCCTCATCGACCTCAAGACCGGCCGGCCTCACTCCTCACACGTCGATGACCTGCGGTTCTATGCGCTCTTGGAGACGCTGAAGATCGGGACACCGCCCCGGCTCCTGGTCAGCTACTACCTCGATGCCGGTGAGCCTCGCCGCGAGGAGGTCACCGAGGACCTCCTGTGGTCGACAGCGAAGCGAACCGTGGATGCCGTTGCCAAAATGGTGGAAATCGACCTCGGGCAGCGAGAGCCGACTCGAACTGCCAGCGGTGCGTGCCGATTCTGCCCGATCCAGAGCGAGTGCACAGAAGGCACCCGTTATCTGGATCAGGCCGAGGATTGATTCAGTCTCGACGAGGATACA
>CAZYLX010000310.1:0-4757 GCA_964648595.1 uncultured Acidimicrobiaceae bacterium | reverse complement strand
GACATCAAGTCGAAGCCGCTGGACAAGGTCAACACCTGGCCGCATCTGATCGTTGTGGAGTTCGGCGCGGCGTTGGCCGTCACCGCGTTCCTCACGATCTTCTCGATTTTCGTGAATGCTCCGCTGCTCGAGCTGGCCAATGTGAACGAGACGCCCAACCCTTCGAAGGCGCCGTGGTACTTCCTTGGCCTCCAGGAGCTCTTGACCATGTTCCACCCGATGGTGGCCGGCGTCACCATCCCGGGAATCGGTTTGATCATCTTGACGATCGCTCCGTACATCGACCGCAACCCATCGAACAAGCCAGAAGATCGCAAGTTCGCTGTTTCACTGTTCACCATGTTCCTGATGTTCTGGGCCGTGTTGACCATGATCGGGTCGTTCTTCCGAGGCCCAGGTTTCAACTTCGTCTTCCCATGGGCCGACGGCCTGTTCTTCGAGCTCTAGAGAGGAAACGTCATGATTGTCTTGATCATTGGTGTTGTTGTCCTTGCCGCAGTGGCATTGTTTGTTGTTGCCGCTTCGCTCCGCAACCGAGATTCAGCGTCGGCCATCGGCCAGCTCTCAGGTGAGACCGTGAAGCGCGATCGCGCCGTCACGATCACAGCGGACAAGGCCGAGGCCGAGCTGGTCCCCACGGGGAAGGCCGTAGAGGCCGCCGCTCGAGCCGAACGCTCGGGTGCGCTTGTTGCCGCAGGCAGCGTGGCTCCCGTCGCCTACGTCCCACCGGACCCCGAAACGATCGGTGTTGCCCGCCGGCAGTTCCTCAACCGCGGCATCGTTGCCACGTTCGGTCTTGGGTTGACCAGCTTCGGCGCCGCGTGCATCGCCTTCCTCTGGCCGCAAGGGGCCAGTGGCTTCGGTGCGGTCATCAACGTCGGCCGTGTTTCTGACATCCAGGCCTCGATCAAGGCCGGCGGCGGCTTCTTCTACGTCCCTGAGGGTCGCATGTGGGTCACCGAGTATCCATCGGACGCCATCGAGAAGGCAGTCAGTAGTTACGGCTTCTTCCCCCAGGTCGAGTCCGGACTCCGGGCCGGCGTCGTTGCGCTCTACCAGACCTGCCCCCACCTCGGTTGCCGCGTTCCCGAATGCGGTACCTCACAGTGGTTCGAGTGCCCGTGTCACGGTTCGCAATACAACCGCGTTGGCGAGAAGAAGGGTGGCCCCGCACCTCGTGGCATGGATCGTTTCCCGATGACTGTCAATGCGGGCAACGAGCTCGAAGTCAACACCGGCGTCGTCATTCAAGGCCCGCCGATCGGCACGAACACCACCGGCCAAGAGGCTGAAGGTCCCAACTGCATCGGAGCATCGAGTCACTGATGAGTTCTGCCATGGTGTTCGCCGCAGACTTCCGCGCGATCGGCCTCACGGTTGCCGTTGTCGTCCTCGCCGGTTTCGTTCTTCTCTTCGTTCGCAATTCGTTCCAGGCTCGACCCGAACTCGGTTCTGAGATCGAGCTCGCTGCGAACCGGAAACAGTACCTGTCCGATGAGGATCTGGAGGGCAAGAAGTTGGATTGGTCGCTGGGCTTCGCGCTCGTGACCCTGGGAATCGTCGCCCTTTCCTTGCCTTTCTATTGGTTGGCCGAGCCTGGTCGTCAGGACGGTGCTGTCGAGGCGTATCAGGTCAGTTTCGAGTCCCGCGGCGAGGGTGTGTATCTCGAGACAGCGCAGTGCGTGAACTGTCACGCAGCGGGTGGCGTTGGCGGTGTTGCTCCTTACGTGTTGCAGGATCAGGACGGTCAATTCTTGGCGAATGCAGCCTGGGCCGCGCCGGCGCTCAACAATGTCCTCCTTCGCTACTCAGAGGAAGAGGTCACCTACATCCTGAACTTCGGTCGCCCTGGCTCACCGATGGCGGCATGGGGAACTCCCGGTGGAGGCCCGCTCACGACACAGCAGGTGCAGAACGCCATCGAGTACATCGACACCTTCACGATTCAATCACTCGACCCCATCGCCATCGCCGAGGCCGGCGGTCCCGACAACGACGACGCGGAATCGGTGGCGGCCCAGGCAGCGGCAGACAAGCAGAGCGATGCGATCACAGCCGAGGTCGAGCGGTCGGTTACCGATGGCGAGTTCGACTCGATCGGTGAAGCGGTCTTCAATCTCGGTTACTTCTCGAACTATGCAGCGGGGTCACTGAGTTGCGCTCGCTGCCACACTGCCGGCTGGTCGCTCGGTCCGAACGTGCCTCACCCCGCCGGCGACCCGTTGTCCGATGAGCTCGCTGGTTGTGGCGGTGGCTATCCATCAGGCATCGGTTTCAACCTTTGCGCCGGTGGCGTCGAGAGCCGCTTCCCTGACGACGCATGGAAGTTGCCAGACGGCACCTGGGCCCCCGAGGGTGGCTTGGCCGACGGCGACGGCTTCTACTACCTCGCCATGGACGGCACCGAGGTTCGACTCGACGATCGTGGTAGCCCGGTCACCGGCCAGGAGAATCCCGACGGCACCGCCGAGTTCTACCGCATTCTCGAGACCGGGGATCTCGCCGACTGTGCGTCGGTGTCGAATCTTTGGGAGCCAGCTGGTGACGAGCCTTATCCGTTCGCCGTCGATCATGAGTTCGAGATCGATGACAACGGCGAGTTCATCTATCCGCCGGAGCTCACTGAGGCCGACCTGACGGGCACGGTCGTGGTGTTTCCCGACGGCCGTCTCGGCGATGATTGCACGATCATCGACATGCCCGAACGTACGAGCTACGCACAATTCAACTTCATCTACAACGGCGCCAACGGCGGACAGGGCTACGGCCGCGGCGGTTTGAGCTCTGCCGGCATGATGCCCGGCTTCGGCGCTCTTCTGCCCGCGGAATACATCCAGGCAGTCGTCGACTACGAGCGAGGCCTCTGATGTCCTACCTGATTGGTTTCAGCCCGG
This sequence comes from uncultured Acidimicrobiaceae bacterium, assembly GCA_964648595.1. Lineage (GTDB taxonomy): Bacteria > Actinomycetota > Acidimicrobiia > Acidimicrobiales > SZUA-35 > SZUA-35. The sequence goes on along the minus strand of CAZYLX010000310.1, from coordinate 1,863 downwards.
TCGTCGGATTCATCGGCGGTGTGGCCTTCGACCCATTCTTCCGCGGCTTGCTCAGCGTGTTGGTTGGCGTCGTCGTCTTGATCGGCGGCTCCTACTTGTTGCTTGGCACCAACGTCGGATCTCGTCTTGGTGGCCTCATCACCGCTGCGCAGTTGTTCGGCTGGATGTTTCTCATGGGCATCGCCTGGACCGTCTACGCCATCGGTTGGACCGGTGAAGGCGAATCGTGGGTCCTCGTCGAGATCAACAGCGACGCCCCGCTCCGTGATGCAGACGGTCTCGAATTCGCCGAGGACGAGCGTGTCCAAGATCTCGGCTATGCACTCATTGATTTCAACCTCGAAGCAGCGATCACCAGCGACGATCCTGATCGCCGCCAGGCCGAAGCAGTCGAGATCTCTCGGGCCAATCCCGGTCTTCTGGCCGATTGGCGCTATTTGGCGGCTTCAGACCCGCAGCGGGGCGAGGCGTCGGCAACGGCTGAAGAGTTCCTGATCGAGGAGGGCGTCTTCGGGTCGACTGCGGAATTCGTGCCGCTCACCTATGACGCCTACAACGACGGGGGCAAGCCTCGCTTGGATCCCGACATCGTCGCCGACGATCCGGACAAGTCGGCGTGGGTCGAATCCGTCACCGACTTCCCGGCCCGTGCGTTGCACAAGGTCGACACGACGATCATCCACTTCTGGCATCCCAGGGAATTGGTCGTTGTGCAGTTCCAAGGAGTGTTCGATGAGCCGACGCTTCCTGGTGAAGCACCGCCGGTAGCAACCGCGGATGCTTCCAAGAACACGATCAGCGTGATCATGGAGCGTGACCGCGGCGGCCCGATTCCTGCGCTGGTCGGCGGAACTCGCGTCGTTCCTGCGCTCTTTGCGATCTTCAATGGCATTCTGTTTGCGGTGATCTCTTGGGTGCTTCACATCCGGGATCGTCGAGAACAGTCCATCCGCGCTGCGGTCGCCTGATCGTCGGAAGGAAATCCCATGGCCCAGTACCTACCGGTGGCGGCACTACTGGTCCTCGCCGCCCTCTTTGGACTCATCAGCCTCTTTGCTTCGAAGCTGTTGGCTCCGAATCGGCCGACCGAGGCGAAGTACGCGCCGTATGAGTGCGGCATCATTCCCGGTCGCGAACCGCCGCAACGATTCCCGGTTCGCTTCTACCTCGTTGCGATGCTCTTCATCGTCTTCGACATCGAGATCATCTTCTTGTACCCGTACGCCATGGTGCACCAGGAACTCGGTCTCTACGGCTTGGTGGCGATCATGTTGTTCTCGGCTCTGGTGTTCGAGTCGTTCGTCTATCTCATCTCCAAGGGGGCCCTCGATTGGGGCCCACTCCAGATCAACCGACGTCAGCCGGAAGCTGTTGGCGGGCATCGCACCTCATCGTCGACGGTTCGCCGGGTCGGCCTCGACGGTCGGCTCGAGCAGACCATGACCGCCAGCCCCGGCCTCGAGACAACCGCCGAACCTGAACGCACCCTCGAGCCAACCGGAGCCAAGTAATGGGTCTGATCACCGATGTCCAAGACGATGGTTTGGGTGGTCTCGACCACAACATCGTCACCGGGCAACTGGAGAATCTGGTTCGTTGGTCTCGGTCGCGTTCGTCGTGGCCCGCTTCGTTCGGGCTTGCGTGCTGCGCCATCGAGATGATGGCAACCGGTGGCTCGCACTACGATCTCGGCCGCCTCGGCATGGAGGTCTTCCGGGCCTCCCCTCGCCAGGCCGACATCATGATCGTTGCCGGCCGGGTGAGCCAGAAGATGGCGCCAGTGCTGCGCCAGATCTACGACCAGATGATGGAGCCCAAGTGGGTCATCTCGATGGGAGTCTGCGCTTCCAGCGGAGGTATGTT
>CAZYLX010000309.1:0-4775 GCA_964648595.1 uncultured Acidimicrobiaceae bacterium | reverse complement strand
GTCGAATGTCGCGCTGCCCTCCATGACCATCTGGTCGCCGTTGGCGTGTAAGGCGGGTACCTGGAAGGTCGCCATCGATTCACCACCCTGGAGCCGACCGGCGATGTCGTCGAGGCGACGCTGGCCCTCGGGCGCCAGGAAGTCCCGAAGGGCGCTTCCGATCACCACTTCCGGATCGACGCCGTGCGTTCGAGCGACCGCATGATTGGCCTGCACAACTCGACCATTCGCATCGACGACGAGAAAGAGGTCCGTTGTCAGATCCGCAAGTCGCTCGAAGACATGGAGGTCCGCCAAGGTCGCTCGGACTCTCGCCGCGTCTCGACTTCTGGCAAAGATCGTCGACCCGTCCTGGCCCAGTCGACCTTCCCAGGCGTACTCGACGAACGAACCGTCCATGTGCTGGACACGCCCCTCCCACGTTGCCCTCCCCTCCGATGTCGTCCGAAGGAACGCCGCCTCGGCAGCAGCGACGTCATCACGATGAATCGCAGCGAACAGCGGCATCCCGAGTAGGTGTTGCGGCAACAACCCGAGACATGCCTCGATGTCGCCGGTGGCGTCGAGAATCAGGCCCGTGTTCGCGTCAACGGCAAAGATGAGTTCCGCCACCCACACGTTGTCGATCTCGTCCAGTGCCATCACCTCGAAGTCTCGGCACGATCACACGACGGATGAGTAAGCCACCGATGAGCAGCCTCGAGAGCGTCGGCCCAGAAGCACTAGCGTCAGCCCATGCCTCCACTGCCGATCATCATCGACACCGACCCCGGCCAGGACGATGCCGTCGCCATCCTCGCCGCCTTGGGTTCCCCTGATCTCGACGTCATCGGGATCACCACGGTCGGTGGGAATGTTCCGCTCGACCTGACAACGAAGAACGCTCTCATCCTCGTCGAGGTTGCGGGGAGAACAGACGTCCCAGTGTTCGCGGGCCACGCTGGGCCAAAGGATCGGCCGCTGGTCACCGCAGAGAACGTCCATGGCAAGACAGGGCTCGATGGCGCCGACCGGCCGGCCCCAACGACACAAGTGCAGAACGGCCACGCCGTCGACTTTCTCATCGAGACGCTGGAAGCCATCGATCCTGATGGGCAGAGGATGACCCTCTGTCCGCTCGGGCCGCTCACGAACATCGCCGACCTTGTGACTCGGCGTCCCGATCTGCTCGATCGGATCGAGCAGATCGTGTTGATGGGAGGGGGCCACTTCGAGGGTGGGAACATCACTCCGGCAGCCGAGTTCAACATTTTCGTCGACCCGCCGGCCGCCGCAACCGTCTTCGCCTGCGGCGTGCCGCTGGTGATGATGCCGCTCGATGTGACGCACAAGGCGATCACATCCCCGGAACGCATCGCGGCCTTTTCGGACCTCGGAACGACATCAGGACAGGTCGTCGCTGGCATGCTCGGCTTCTTCGAACGCTTCGACATCGAACGCTACGGGCAACGAGGTGGCCCTCTCCACGATCCGTGCGTGATCGCCTACCTTCTCGATCCGACGATCTTCAAGGGCAGGCACTGCAATGTCGAGATCGAGGTCGATTCGAAGCTGACGATGGGTGCCACGGTGGTCGACTGGTGGGAGGGAACCAATCGGCCGAAGAATTGTCTCGTGATGCGCGACATCGACCACGACCGATTCTTCGCACTTCTCACCGAGTGCGTCGGCAGGCTGCCCTGACCCGCCGGAGTCGATTGGATGCCGAACCGGGGGCTGAGAAGGTCGAAACTGAGGGTCAGAAAACCTGGGTGTACGCTTTCGGCGTTCAGGAATTGACGGCGGCGACGCCGGCCTCGAACAGCGGCAGGCACAACCCGCCTGGTGTACGGCCGCGTAGTGGGTCCTGACGGCGCAGCACGTGGTTCTCGGGATGGGGCATCAACCCGATGATGCGTCCGGTCGGGTCGCAGACCCCGGCCACATCGCCGTCGGATCCGTTCGGATTCGCCGGGTACCCGGCGCCGGCCTCGGAAGGCGAACCACCAGCTTCGCCGGCGTAGCGGAACGCGATCTGTGGGCTGATGGCGTCGAGGTCTTCTGCCACGAAGCGACCCTCGCCATGGGCAACTGGGCAGCGGAGCGGCTCGTCGAGTCCGGCGGTCCACACGCTCGCGTTCGTTGGTTCCAGCGTGACCCAGCGGCACTCGAACTGACCAGATGCGTTGTCGGTCAACACTGCCTTCTGGTTCCCCGGCAGGAGACCGGCCCGAACGAGGGCCTGAAAGCCATTACACACACCGAACATCGGCATGCCTTCAGCAGCAGCTGCCCGAAGTTGATCGCCGAACCAGCCGGCGAGGTCCTGACCGAACAGCCGGCCGGCACCCAGGGCATCGCCGTAGGAGAAACCCCCGGGAATCGCCAACAACTGGTAGTCGGACAAGACTCGCTCGCCGGAACGTAGCGCTGTCAACGGCACGCACTCAGCCTCAGCACCGGCCAGTTCGAACGCTCGGGCAAGATCGCCGTCCCGATTCGTTCCCAGCGCGACCGGGATCAGGACTCGGGGCTGGCTCATGCCGACACCTCTGAAGCTTGTTGACCTGGACTCGTTTCTCCGGCCCCGACGCTGTCTGGATCGGCGCTCCAGGCGGCCCCAATTTGATCGAGGTCGACAGACAGATCGCCGAGAACAACGATCGGATCGTCAAGTGTGACGCCGATGATCTGGGCACTTGGCACGGCGGCGGCGAATGCCTGATGATCTTCGGGAGCAACCTCGACCAAGTAGCGGCCAGGTCCCTCACCGAACAACGCCTCTGGGCTGGAGCCGACTTCGAGGGCAAGCCCCAGTCGACCGGCAAATGCCCACTCGGCGGCGGCGACGGCGAGGCCGCCCTCGCTGAGGTCGTGAGCACTGCGAACCAGACCGGCAGCGATGGCGGCCGACATCTCGTGGTGCCGAGCGATCGCCGTTGCGTCGATCTGCGGGATCGATCCGCCGTGGTCGGCGCCGAGGAGATCGTCGAGGTGCGAGCCGCCAAGAGCCCCGTCGATGCCGCCGACCAACCACACGTCGTTGGACGGAGCTGCCACACCAGTCAGCGGTACTCGATCCAAATCTCGAACGATGCCCATCGCCGTGATGACCAGCGTCGGCGTGACCGGATCGGGCGAGCCGTCTGGTCGAACAAAGACGTTGTAGAGCGAATCCTTGCCGCTCACGAACGGAGCGTTGAACGCGATCGCCGCATCGTGGCAACCCTTGCATGCGGCGACCAGCCCGCCCAGGGTGTCTGGGTCGGTGGGATTGCCCCACGCGAAGTTGTCAAGCAACGACAGCTCCTCGGGATCAGCTCCAGCAATCACCGCGTTGCGGACTGCCTCGTCGATCACTTGCCAGGCCATCGACTCTGGATCGAGCCGCCCGTAGAGGGCGTTCACACCGATACCAAGCGCAATACCTCGCTCCCCTGACGTCCCAGGTGGGACGAGCACAGTCCCATCTGCTGCTCCGTCCCCCTTGGCGCCGCCGTAGGGCCGAACCAACGTGCCGCCGAGCACCTCGTGGTCGAACGTGCGGACAATGGACTCATTGGAGCGAATCGAAGGATGCGCGAGGAGGGCAAGCAGCGTTTCGGTCGAATCGAGATCGAGTGACCGCCGAGGCTGCCGCTCGGTGTTGACGGCGTTGGCTCGCATCTTGCGCTGCGGCCGACCGTCGTGAAGGAAGCCACAGTCGAGGTCGATCACGGTCTCTTTGCCGTCGCGAACGATCAGCCTCCCCTCACCGGTGAAGGTTCCGACCACGGCAGCACCAACCGACCATCGTTCAGCGAGCTCGAGCAGAGGGGTCGGGTCCGGTGCGGCAACGACCATGCGTTCCTGCGCTTCACTCAACCAGACTTCCCACGGCGCCAGACCCGGGTACTTGCGGGGCACGAGCTGGAGATCAACATCAGCGCCCAACGTCTCGGCCATCTCGCCAATGGCCGAAGACAAACCACCGGCGCCACAGTCGGTGATCGCCGAGTAGAGCTCGGCGTCTCGAGCGGCGACGATGACATCGATGAGACCCTTCTCGACGATGGGATCACCGATCTGAACCGACGACCCGGCAACTTCAGCAGTTTCGACGCCCATCGTCTGCGAGGAGAAGGTCGCTCCCCCCACTCCATCCCGACCAACGGCACCGCCGAACACAACGATGGCATCACCGGCCTGAGCTCGTGTCGGGTTCGAGCCAGCCGGCAGGAGTCCAAGGCAGCCAGCAAACACCAGAGGCGTGGTCGTGTAAGAGGGATCGTGCACAACAGCGCCTGCGATGTTCGGAACACCGATCTTGTTGCCATAGTCACCGACACCGGCAATCACGCCGTCACGAATTCGACGGGGATGCAGCACGCCCGCCGGCACCTCGTCAGGGTCAATGTCCTCGGGCCCGAAGCAGAGAATGTCGGTCACCGCGATCGGCTTCGCAGACACACCGAGGATGTCGCGAACAACACCACCGACTCCGGTATTTGCCCCACCGAACGGCTCGAGGGCAGAGGGGTGGTTGTGGGTTTCCGCCTTGATGGCGACCTCCCACCCATCCTCGAAGTCGAGGATCCCTGCATTGTCGACAAATGCGCTCCGGACCCAGGGTGCGTCGATCTCATCGGTCGCGGCCCGGAGGTAGGTCTTCATCAAGCTGTTGATGACGAGTTCGTCGCTCGCGCTGTCATCGCTGCCCTCGTTTGTGCCGGTCACCGTGATCTCGGCTCGAAAGGTCTTGTGGGCGCAGTGTTCGCTCCAGGTCTGCGCCAGCATCTCGAGCTCTGCATCAGTCG
>CAZYLX010000308.1:0-4789 GCA_964648595.1 uncultured Acidimicrobiaceae bacterium | reverse complement strand
TTGCTGCCGATCGTCTTATCGATCTCCCGTCACCGGACAGTGGACCGATCTCGAAGCTGCTCCCCCTGCGATTCGTTTGCGGCTGGGACGAGGGTGCGTGCCTGGTAGATCACGGCGAACAGCAGTCCCGCCTCGATAGCGCTGCCGAAGATGTAGTAGGTCCACTCGCCGATCGCGTTGCCGATGACGGTGAGTGCGTAGATGGCGGCAACGACAATGTTGACGGTGCGGTTCAGTCGTGGCGACATGGTGAGGGTGAGCGGGATCAGCAGGGTCGGGATGGCGATGTAGAGGGTCGTGAAGAACAGGAAGGTCTGGGTGATGTCGAACTTGTAGATGCTGCCGCCTTGGATCTCGGCGAGGACGCCGGGGCGGTAGAGGGAGAAGATGTCGACGTAGGCGAACACGAGCAGCATCGAGATCCAGAGGGCGGCGATCTTCAGCCGGGTGTCGATGGGGGTCGATGGATCGACGGTGGTTGTGGTGAGTTGCATGGTGGGAAGCTCCTGAGACGGGGGCGAGGTGAGTTTTCGGAAACTATCGGCAAACATTTCATATCGCTACCATCTGGAGCGTTTTGAAGGAAGGTTCTTGTTGAAATCACTGATGTTAGACGCCAGTTCCGCTATGGTAGGAAGCGTTATGGTTCGAACTCCCAGCGCGGCGGCTCGTCGCGGCCTCTTGGATGCGGCGTTGGAGATCTTGTTGACCGAGGGAGTGCGGGCCGTGACTGGTGACGAGGTTGCTCGTCGCTCCGGGGTGGCCAAGACCACGCTCTACCGGCACTTCGGCTCAACCGATGTGTTGGTGTTCGCTGTCGTCGAAGACAGCGTGTCTGCCATGGCACCTCCGGACACCGGAACGTTGCGAGGTGATCTCGAGACGATCCATCGCCGATACCTCGACATCGCTGCTGCCCCACAAAACAGAGAATTGTTCGCGTGGATGGTCAGCAAGGCATTGGAAAGCCCGGAGAATCGGGAGCTCTTCCACCGTGCGCGGGTGCAGCCGCGTGGCCCCACTCTTGTTGCTCTGCAACGAGCAATCGCTCGGGGTGAGATCGCTGCTGAGACCGACCTCGACATGGCAATGCACGTCATCCAGGGTCCGCTGATCTCGAAACGAATCGTCGACAACAGCGATGTCACCCCACACGATTTGGATGTCATGCTCGACATGACGCTGCACGCGCTCGGCGTTGGACCCGAACCTCAGCAGACCCCCAGTGATGATCGAAGACGGCAACACTGAGGCCACTCACCCCACCAACGACTAGCCCCGCCTTGCGAATTCCGCGTAGGTTCGAAGGCATGTTCGAAGTGATCGACCATTGGCTCACGGTTCCGTTGGACTACTCCGCGCCCGATGCCGCCACCATCGATGTGTTTGCTCGGGAGGTCGTCCCGGCGGGAGGCGCCGACCTGCCAGTGCTGGCCTTCCTGCAGGGTGGGCCCGGTCACGAGTCGCCGCGCCCAAGCGCTCGCCCGGCCGATCCCCCTTGGCTCGAGCGGGCACTCCAGGACTACCGAGTCCTCTTCGTCGATCAACGCGGCACCGGGCTGTCCACCCCTTTCGGTCAGCACACGATGATCGAACTCGGCACACCAACCGAGGCGATCGTTCACTACCTCACCCACTTTCGGGCCGACGCGATCGTGCAGGACACCGAACGCTTCCGCCAGCATCTGGGACTCGACAAGATCAGCCTGCTCGGTCAGTCCTTCGGCGGCTTCACCTCCCTGCACTACCTCTCCGTCGCCGGTGATCAGCTCGGCGAGGTCTACTTCACCGGGGGGCTCCCACCCATTGGTCGGCACTGCGACGACGTCTATTCGGCGACGTATCGAACGCAACGGACAAAGAACGCTGAGTTCTACGCCCGGTTCCCACGAGCTCACGATCAGATGCAGCGAACCGTCGAGTTATGCAATGACGGTCAGGTTCGGCTCTCGAACGGCGTCACCCTCACCTCACGGTTGCTGCGCACCGTGGGCAGCCACATGGGCTTCACGGGCGGGGATCGGTTGCTGGCCTACCTCCTCGAACGAGACCCGCGCTCCCCCGCCTTCGCCGCCGACGTCGCCTCGCTGCTTCCGTTCAGGGGTCGGAATCCGCTTTACGCAGTGATTCACGAGGCGAGCTACGCCGATGGCTGTGTTACTGACTGGTCTTGCCAGCGCGTGATGCCCGAGGACTTCAAGGACGACGAGACACTCTTCACCTCCGAACACATCTTGCCGTGGCACTTCGTGGACGATGCCGGCTTGGCGCCTTTCCATGAGGTGGCAAAAGGGCTGGCGGAGCATCAATGGCCACAGCTCTATGACGCCGACACATTGGCCTCGACCAACGTGCCGTGCGCGGCGGCGATCTTCACCACCGATCCGTTCGTCGACCTCGAGTTCTCTCGACAAACCGCAGCGCTCCTCCCCAACATTTCGGTTTGGGAAACCGCCGACCACGACCACAACGCCCTCCGTGTCGACGGCGGCGCCATTCTCGATCAGCTCTTCTCGATCGTGCCGAAGTAGACAGCGACGCATCCGCTGGGAAAGCGCCCGGTTCACGAGAGCGAGCAGGTCCTTGCGAGCGGCGGGCATCATCGAGCCCAGCTCAACGCCGTAAGCCGGCTCCAGCCGATCAGGCTGACGCGGAGACGTCGTCGATCGTGCCCGTCAACCCGGCAGACGGCTGAGCGACGATGTCTATGTGCCCATGTCGGGCTCAGCGATCGACGGTGTCGTAACTCCCCAACGCGCGTCCACCAACACGTGTGACGTGGGCCATGGTCCACGGTGGTGGGTAGGAAGAACAGGACCTCGTTCCCGATCGGACCGTGGCCCGCCGCGGCGTGAACGGCCGCTCAGTACCTCCTGACCGGCGACAGAGCGTGGCCCTCGAGTATCTGTTGTTCGAGAGACAGAAGATCGTCACTTGCTTCCACACCCACATCGGCCAGCATGTTGCGGAGCCGTCGACACGCCCGCAACGCTTCGACTCGTCGGCCGCGCCCGGCGAGGGCCTCGATCAGCAGATACCAGAGATGCTCGCGGTACGGGTGTTCCTCGATCGCCAACTCCAGTTCGCCCACCACCAATTCATGGTTCCCGAGGGCGAGATCAGCCTCGATACTGAGCTCCATCGTGACCAGGCGCAGTTCGTCGAGTCGGTACGCCTCCAGCCGGAACGGTTCGTCGTCGGCCAGATCGCCGAACGGACGACCTCGCCAGAGGCGTAGTGCGTCTCGGCAGAGACCCAAGCACTCCTCCGGATCGTCTTTGGCGACGATCGCCCGGCCGAGGAGGGTCTCGAAGTGCACCGCGTCGATGTTCTGCGCACCGATGTCCAGTTCATAGGCATGGTCGACCCGCACGATCGCCGCGGCGCCCAGAATGTGACGAAGATCTGCTGCGCAAGCTCCCGCTGACTCAGCCCTGCTTCGGAAGGCAGGACGTAGATGAGTTGTCCGAGATCCAAGTCTTGCTCGACCCCAGCGAGGCCAGACGGTCGATCAACCACCAACGCTCGTTTCCACTCCGAGAGGATCTTCGGCACGGTCAGATTCGCACGTTATGTGCGGTGCCGACGTCCCGACCCCGAGAATGGTCAGCGAGCGACTCGGCCATGCCGACGTTGCCTTCACCCTCCAGGTCCACTGCCGTGTACTACCCGGCCACCAACGGGAAGCAGCCGAGGCTGCTGCCGGTCTCGTCGCATGCGACTGCTAAAGGAGCGACCTACTAGAAGCGGTCGTTTGACTTCTTCTTTGGTGGAACCTTGAACGGCGCTTCTATCAGCGATTCGAATCGAGCATCGTCAGGCTGCTTTGGCTCGTTGAGACGGCGTAAGAAGTCCTTGAGCGCTGCACGAGCGGCAGCTACGTGGTCGCCCTTCAGACCGACTGAGCGGGTGAGGGCGTCCTTCGCCTTTTCGACGCGCTCTTTGCGGGCTGCCTTCTCGGCGTCTGAGCGGGGAACAGTCTTCTTGGTCTTCTTTGCTTCCTCGACTGCTTTCCGGTGAGCTTCTGACTCTTGCAGTGGGGTGAGCTTGTTTGCCACGACAGCTGATCTCCTGAAAATTGGGGGAGGTAGCTCAGGGACTCCCGTCCCTTCGCCGTCTCGCAGGCCATGGGCCTGTCGGTTGAGTTCTGTGCTCAACAGGCTGAGTAGCTTATCGTTTGCCGTCACATGACCAAGGCAATCGACGAGCGGTACTGTCGGCATCGATCTTCGGCTGCTTCGCGGAGGATCTCACGATCCGTCCTCAGCTCAGTGTTCTCCTTGGGCAACCGCGCCAGATCGGCAGGCTCGTCTGGGTCGAGCGCACCCGGGACCTCAGTGGTATCGGCTCTTTCACCCACGCAGCCACGGATCTGTGAGAGATCCCCGACGACTCAGCAACTTGGCATCGGTCGCGGCACCGCTCGGGCTTGGGCTCATCGACCGATCACTCCTCGGCGAACAATCCGGTCGCCTACCCGACGCTTTGGACGACACATTGAGAATTGCCTCCGAGCCATCCTCGAGATCCGACCGATGCTCCTGTTCCCGAACAAGCGGTACGTCTGACTTCACCTTCGAGTGGCTTGCTGCGCAGCCAAAGCCGGTCAGAACAACACCCGCAAACGGGTCCCAGGCCACGCCCAACCGGCACAGCGATTGGCTTCAGTGTGTAGCGGAGGCGATGCCGGCCATGTCGAGTTCCGGAGTGGCCTTTTTGTCACCCCTATTCGCCCAAAACGAGAAAGCCCCGGTCTCAGCAGAGCTGTGACCAGGACTTTTTGGTGGCG
>CAZYLX010000307.1:0-4817 GCA_964648595.1 uncultured Acidimicrobiaceae bacterium | reverse complement strand
GTTGAAGCAGCGGACCCCTGCCGGCTTCGCCGCCAACTGGACCACCCACCATCAACCCAAAGCCGCATAGCAACTGGACCAGATAATGGGGCCCACTCACGTGGTGGAGTGAGGAACGTTTGACGCGGTGGTCAGCTGCCTGAAAAGGGAAGCGACACAACAATGCCAAAGGGAATCAAGTCCTCACCTGAGTTCCGTGCTCAGGCCTGCCGCCAGGTCCTGGAGTTCTCCAGACCAAGAAGCGAAGTCGCAGATGATCTCGGCATCCATGGCGACACTCTGCGAGTCTGGCTCCGCCGTGCCCGCAACGAAGGAATCGAGATGGCCAAGGCTGAAGAGTCCGACAGCGACGCCGAGATACGACGGCTCCGAGCCGAGCTGAAGCAGCGTGACGATGATCTGTATTGGAAAGATCAAGAGATCGAGTTCCTGAAAAAAGCGGCCGGCTTCTTCGCAGCGGAACAACGCCCCAAGCGTGGTTCAAAGTGATCGCCGAGGAGAAGCCCAACTTCCCGATCGCCCGGATGTGTCGATGGGCAGCGGTGTCTGAGTCCGGGTTCCATGCCTGGACCCGTCGAACACCATCAGCCACCGAGCAGCGTCGTGAGTTCCTCGCTGGTGAGATCAAGCGAGTGTTCGATGAGTCCAACGGGATCTTCGGCTATCGCAAGGTTCACGTCCGTCTCGCTGAAGAAGGCATCGAGGTGTGCGACCGCGTCGTACGCGAACTGATGGCTGAGCTGGGCTTGGTGTCATGCCACCCCAAGAAATGGCGGCATTTGACCCGATCTGATGGGACACCGCCAGCCCCGGACCTTGTCCGCCGCGATTTCACAGCGACCAGGCCTGGGGTTCGTCTGGTTGGCGACATCACCCAAATCGACACATGGGAAGGCCCAGTGTTTTTGGCGACGGTGATTGATCTCTACAACCGTGAAGTCGTTGGCTGGGCCATGGCTGAACATCACCGTGCTTCGCTGGTGTGCGACGCGATCATCATGGCGAAGCAGAACCGCAAGGTCCGGCGTCGTGCTGTTTTTCACAGCGATCGTGGAGCTGAATACACCTCCGGAGAACTCCGTCGATGCCTTCGAGCGAACGGGAGAATGCGCTCGTCGATGGGCAACGTTGGCTGCGCGTACGACAACGCCGTAGCTGAATCATTCTTCGCTTCACTGAAGAAGGAACTCGTGCACCGCACCGACTTCCCGACCAGGGCTCGAGCGATCGACGCCGTTGCCAACTACATCGAAGTGTTCTACAACCACCGCAGGCCCCACCAGAGCCTCGGCTACCAAACCCCGGCAGCCTGCCGGGCCGCCTACACCACCAACAAAACCGCAGCCTGAACACCGCGAGAATCAGTACTCACTCCACTACGCCACAGACACAGCCCAAGTGTCGCCGGCAGCGACCGCACCCGACCCTGCAATCGAGGCCGAAACCCGCGACTTCTGCGCCCTGTTCGAAGGCAGCGGATATGCCCGCAGCCCATCCGACGTGATAGCCGCCATGACCGACGACCCCGCAATCCACAACATTCCCAACAGCCTCCACTGCACCGGCGGAGCCGACGGAATCAAGGCCGAGGTCGACTCCTATCTCGGATCCGACATCATCGACTGCGGAGCCGTCACCACGAACGGTCAATGGTCGGCACAGGCCGCAACGATCGAAAACCCCCCATTGAACCTCGGACTCGTCGGCATCCTCGTCCGGCAACACATCGACGGGAGGATCCACCGGCAATACGCCCAATACACCCAGACCTCCGGCGCCGGAAATTGGGGCATCCACCTCGACGACGAACATGCGGCCTGACCAGGCACGACGCAATATTCGGCCCCCACAGGCAGCACCGGCGCGCTCGGACCCGAACCAGACCTCTTCGCGCTCACTCGAGTTCCAGGCGGACGCTGCTACCGCGGTCGCAACACCCGAGATCGTGACGTCCGCTAGTCGGTGAACGGCTTCACAGCAACAACCGGTGCATCCCCTGCGAGATCTTCTGCGAGTTCCTCGACGAAGGAGGTCGCCTCTGCGGTGACGTTGTGCACAACCACAGAGAACCGCGCTCGAGGTGGGCAGTCCTTACGCATGCCGCGAGGGCTTCGAATCACCGCAGCTGCTCGGGTCGGCGTAAGCCGCTGGTATGGCGAACAGCCGGCAATGGCGGCAACCCGTAACGGTCGTTGGCACTGATCGGCAATCACCCGCCCCAGCGCACTGGCGCCAACACATGCCACCACCATCGTCGTGCGACTGGGGATCACCGGTTCGAAAGGCTGAGGGGCCTTGAACGGTCGCTTCCGGGATCCGTCGGCCTCGACGATGACCTGGTCAGCTAGCCCGAACCACTGGTCACAGGTCTGCGCCGACACCCCGATTGCCTTGTCATCGGCGTCACTCCGCCACGCAAGTACTGATCCGCTATCTCGCAGCACTGTGCGAAGATCCGCATCGGACGGTGAGAACAGAACGACATTGCCCGCGGTGCGGTCTCGCGCCATTCGGGTGGTTGTGGTCATGATCCTCGTGCCCGGCAATTGCGCTCCGAGCGCAAACAGACTGGTGGTTTTTCCTCCGCCACCAACCAAGGACACCAGCTCATGGCCTCCAAGGTCCAGAGCGTCGGCGAGTTCGGAGATACGAATCACGACGGAATTCTGGGATGAGGGGCAGTCCCCGAGTGATGCGCCGCCACCGCTTCGAGAACCCCACCGCCTACCGCAAGCGCTTTGTCGCCAATTTCGGAGCACACCGCAGGATCGCCACGCGGATCCACATCGCCGATTTTCAGTCCAACCTCGACTGTGGTTCCTGGGCGGATCAGACCTCGGACTGCGCCATCGAATGGCGCCCTGAGCTCCACACCACTAACCGACCCCAAGAGCTCGTCCTCTTGGACCGACGCCCCAATTTCGATCTGCCAATCTACCTCTCCGTCTACGGGAGCACGGAGCACGCGGCTGGCCCCATGCCCGCCAATGACACCCGGCTCACCGGTGTTTGGAGCCGCCCCACCGTGCCAGAAGACCCGACCGAGATGGTGACCCCGCTGCGTCTCCACAACTGCGTGGCAGTCGACACCGGCAGCGAATCCCGGCCCGACGCCCACCACAAGCGGGGCATCTTGGATCGTTGTGTCGATGTTACGTTTCGCCAACCTGGCGTCGACAACAACGTCGGCGTCGACCGAAGGCATGCAGGGCGAAACAAGGACAGCAACTAAACCAGAGCGAGCCACGTCGACAGCCTCGTCTGCCGACAGTGCGAGCTGACCGACGAGACCCTCCACATCAACCTGTCCCTCATGCACAGCCGACGAAAGCGCCACCCTCCGGCGGACGGTCAGGGGATTGGGAAGTTCGGTCGCAACGATGCAGATGCCGGCCCGGCTCAAGCGCCACGCGATGCCGGTCGCAATATCGCCAGCACCCCGCAGAACACAAAGCACATCTCCCATCGGTCAGCCTCCACGCCGGTCGGCGATGACCTGGGCCAGGATGCTGACTGCGATCTCCTCCGGTGTCTCGGCTTGGATCTCAATACCGATAGGGGCGCGAATCCTGTCGAGCTCGGTAGAAACAATCCCCTGATCGGCGAGCCCCCGCCGGGTCGTCTCCCAGCGCCGGGTGCTCCCCATGAGCCCGATGTAACGAGCCGACGTTTTGAGCAGCGGCGGCAGGATCTCCAGGTCCAGCTTCACGTTGCGGGTCACCACCACGACCGAGGTCTCCGGAGTGACCGGTTCGGCCTCGAGCGCTGCGGTGATCGGCCCGGTGAGCGTCGTGTCGGCGTGTTCAGCGTCGTCGATGACCTCCGATCGGTCGTCCCAAACAACGGTTCGGAACCCCAGCCACTGGGCGAGGTCACTGACAGCGCGGCCAACATGACCGGCACCGACGACAAAGAGGATGGGTTTCGGCATGAATGGCTCCAGATAAATCTCGGTCTCTCCCCCGCAGACGCCGGGGTCGCCTGCAGTGGGGTCAACAAGGGAATAACTCACAAGCCTCGGGGTCCCATCCCGAAGAGCCGCGGCGGCCTCGAGCCTGACCCTGTGCTCCATTTCTCCTCCGCCTACGGTTCCCTGGATCCGACCGTCGGCGAAGACAAGCATCTTGGATCCCGGTCGGCGAGGCACCGAACGTCGAGTCCGAACCACGGTGCAAAGAACCGCAGATTCTCCTCGAGCGATGGCCGCAGCAAGTTCCGCGATCATGCCGTGCCGCAGAGTTGACGCAATCGACTCACGGCTTCTGAAGGGCGCTCAAAACCCGTTCTGGAGTGAAGGGGAGATCGTTGATTGCCACGCCTGTAGCGTTCAGAATGGCGTTCCGCAAGGCAGGCGCTACCCCATCCTTTGGGATCTCAGCAACTGCCTTGGCCCCGAACGGGCCGCTGTCTTCCATCGTCTGGACCAAGTACACAACAGTTTCCGGCATCTCGTCGGCGCGGTAGATCTTGTACGGCCCGAAGGATGTGTTCAACATCCGGCCGGTGTTGTCGTATGCGAACTCTTCGCAGTGGGCATAACCCAGGGCCTGCACCATGCCACCCTCAACCTGGCCGCTAGCGGTGATCGGATTGATCGCCACGCCGCAGTCAACCGCCATGACCATTTTGATCACGGTGACCTGTCCGGTTTCGATGTCGACTTCGGCCTCCACCAGCTGTGCTGCGAACGGCGGTGGGCAGTCAGGCGACATGAACGAAGACTGTCCCATGATCTGCTCCTGGTCCTGCCAGTGCAGGGAGTCGAGAGCAACTTCCTCCAGGCTTACCGATGACCCGTCAGGGGCATACGCCCGACG
>CAZYLX010000306.1:0-4853 GCA_964648595.1 uncultured Acidimicrobiaceae bacterium | reverse complement strand
CCGAGCGGATCTGCGGCGAGCTGGGTTGCGTGGTCCAGTCCGACGGCGCTGAGATCGTCGCCGCCCCCTCGGTGCCGATCGGCTCAGAGGTAGCGCAGAGGGGGAGCACCGTCGAGTATCGGTCGAAGCAGGCCCAGAATCGGCGTTTCTCGGCCCAGGCTTCCCAGTCGATGGGGTCAGAGGGATGGGGTCAAGACGGATCGCAGCCGAGCAAGACCGTTGCTTGCCGCCCTGGTATCGGGGAGAAAAGTCGAACAGCCATTGGTTTGACCTCGTCGTTTGTTCTGACCGAATGATGGTGTTTGGTCTGACTGTAAAGACATGCGCCCTGCATGGTCGGAGCAGCGAACGGCCCCGACCGCTCAGAAGCGAGGCCATCCAATTCCCGTGCGCCCCGGTTCTGAAGCCGCCGAATTGGTTAGAGAAAGATCGAGTCGCACCCTGATCGTACGCATCGGGTGGCACCGAGTTGTCGGGCCACCCGATCGTCGATGAGATCGGAGTCAGTCGGCCAAGAAGACCGGCAGGAACTCCTCGGCGGGCGGCACCTCGTAGACGTGGGTCGTCCAACCGACGAGATCGGAGCCGGTGTCGAACCGGAGAGTCGAGCCAGGAACACCGCCCACGAAGCGCAACCGGAGTCGATTGTCCACCGTCCCCGAAGAGCCTTGCTCACCGAAGGGTTCATCGAGCTGTCTGCCTTCCGGCGTGAGAAGCGAGGGGCCCCTGAGACGGCCACTCTGCTCGGAGTTCTCCTCGGTCCGGAAATCGGGAGAAACATCGAACGCCCACTGGACCATCAAACACTCGGTCGCCAACTCGCCGCCCACGAACTCCTGCTCAAAGTCGGCTGCCTCGTCGCACTCCGACTGGAGTCCGTCCCTCCCGCCAGACTCGACCCAGAACACGCTCTCGACCCGAGACGTGATGCCGTCCGCTTCGAACGTCGGCTGCGGCGTATCGGTGTTGATCCTGTCGTCGCTGACTGCCGACGCCCAAACCAAACCGGTGACACCTGCTGTCGGCTCAGGAGCGGGTGCCGTCGTCGGTGCAGCGGTCGTGGGCGGAGAGGTCGCTGTCGGTGGCTCGGTGGTCGGAGCGGAGGTGGTGTCGGCCGTTGTGTCGCTCGACGAATCGTCAGACGAGCAGGCCGCAAGCGAACGGGCGCATACGGCAGAGACGACGATGGTGGCTGAACGGACTCTCGCGATCCTCATGATGACTCGACGCTAGTCGTGTGGGTCGAGCGAGAGCTGGTGATGCGAGTCTCGATCGGAGGACTACATCGCCATGTCGCGCCGAGGTGAAACCATCGAATGGATCCTCCCGCAGCCGCACCCGCCGGACCCCGCCAATTCTGAACACCACGGAGGACACGGTCATTCGGCGACCGACGACATGCTTCGTGTTGGCCCAGCTGGGGCTGAGGGTGTCGAAAGCTCGGCGGTAGGGCTTTGACCAGCCAGCTCGCGCTAAGCAGCGGTCAGCTCCACGCTCATGGGGAGCAAATGTTTGGCACTGTGACGCGTCCGCTGAGCCGCCGGAGGCCTCTGTGTGACACTGCATGCGTGAGAGACGAAGCGAATGGAGCGATCAGGGCGGAGTGGTATTGGCCGATGGTTGTGGTCGTGATGATGTTCGGGTGGTGGGCACGGGCGTCCTATGGGGTCGGGCTGACGGCCATCATCATGGGTGTGTGGTTGTTGATGGGATCGGTGGCGGGAGCGACGTGGATCGTGAACCGTTGGAATCGTTGGTGGGTGTGGGGCACCGTGTCTGTGGTGTTCGTGATCCTCGCTGCGGTGGCTCTGGAATTCATCACCATCGTTGAAGAGTTCTAGACATTTTCCGGTCCCGATCAGATACCTGAAAATAGATCAAGGTCCCGGCTCTGGCTGTGCCGTAGGACGCTGGGTGACGTGGATGGGGGCTCCGCCTTTGGGGGCGGTTGATGGCCATTCCGACGGCGGGCGGGATGGCGGAGGTGTTTGCGGGAATGAGGTCGAGGCGTTGAGCGAGTCGGGCGACGATGAGGGTCAGCTCGATTTGGGCGAGGGCGAAGCCGATGCAGTTGCGGGCTCCGCCGCCGAAGGGAACCCAGGCTGTGTTTGCGAGTGCGGCTTGTTTGGGTGTGGGGTCGAGGTGGCGGTCGGGATCGAATCTGAGCGGGCGGCGAGCATGATGACGTCTGGTGGGAACCGGTAGCCGGCGAACGCGGAAGGATCTTGCGGCAACGCCCGACGACGATGATCAGTCATCTTGGAACCCTCGCCGATCGACGAACCGATCCCTCAACGCAACAGCCTCATGCTGACGCGTGTCGCGAAGTAAGGTTCAAAGATCGTTGCTTCAAATCCTCGAAGGGGAATCGTGTCCACGAAATCGATCAAGCTCAAACTACTCATACTTCTTGCCGTCGGAGCCTTGCTGGCCTCTGCGTGCGGCAGCGACGATTCGTCGGACGCCGCCGCCACGTCAAGCACCGATGCACCAGCCGCTGACGATGACTCGGCGGACGACGAAGCAGTTGAGACCGACGAAGAGGCTCCTGAGACCGACGATGAGCCGGCCGGCTCGGAGCCCGTACAGGTCACGATCGGGATCGCCAACATTGCGCCGGTTCAGGCGTTGCTGCTCGTCGAGGAAGGCTTCTACGAAGGAATCGCAGAATGCTCGGATCTCATCTCTCCGGAATTCGTCTCCCGCAACGCCGAAGGTGACGGCTCCGCCATCGGTCCGATCGTCTCGGAGTTTCTCGCGAGCGATGTCGACATGATCCTCGCGATCTCCACGCCGGTGCTACAAGCCACAGTCTCGGCGAACGAGGCCGACGGTCGCGGCACGCCTGTGCTGTTCGGTGCGGTCACCGACCCGTTCGCAGCAGGAGCAGCTGTAAGTTCGACCGACAAGCCGGACTGGCTCGCGGGTTGGCAGGCCGATGCCCCGGTCATCGGAATGTTCGACATCGCGCAAGAGGCCATTCCTGACCTCGCCGTCATCGGCGTCGCCTACGACCCATCCCAGGTGAACTCCGAACGCGCTCTGGAGAAGATGCAGGCCGAAGCCGATGCCCGTGGTCTCACGATCGAGACGGCCACAATCGCGGACTCGAGCGAAGTCGGGACCGCCAGCGCCGCGCTGGCCGGCCGCGACATCGACGCGTTCTTCGTCCCCACCGATTCAATTCTCGTCAACGGTCTGGCCGGAATGGTCTCGGTCGCAGACGACTTCAACATTCCAATGATTGCCCAGGATTCCAATACCACCAGCGCCGGGGCGGCGATCGGCACCGGTTTGGACTACCGAGGCGACGGCGTACGCAACGGCCAGATGGCATGCCAGATCCTTACTGGTGAGGCGACGCCTGCCGACTTCCCGATCCAACAATTCGAGACGGAACTCGTCGCCTACAACACCGCAAGTGCACTAGCACAAGAGCTCGAGATCCCGGCTTGGGTTGTCGAGGCAGGTGTTGACAACGGCTGATCAAGCCGACGCCTCCAGCATGGTGCAGACGGCTCCCAGTGAGTCGCCTGCGCCGGTTGGTGGCGAGCCAGTCCAGGTCGCACCGACACGACGCGGTCTGCCCCTCATGTGGGTCTGCGTCGTGATTTTCGGGCTGGCGCTGCTGCCCACTTTTTGGGGTGCGATTGCTGCCATGGGCGCCTCGCAGTGGATTGCCGCGTTGGCACTCGGCTTGGTCTTCGCTCCGCTAGCGATAGGTGTTTTCCTGACGTTTCGGGTCCTGGACTTTCCGGATCTGACGGTCGATGCGAGCTTTCCAGCAGGCGGAGCGATTGCAGCTGCGCTCACCGTCGCCGGCGTCCAACCGTGGCTGACACTGCCAGCCGCCATGTTGCTTGGAGCGGTGCTCGGCGCGGTCACCGGTCTGTTGCACGTGTTTCTCCGGATCAACTCACTGCTCGCCTCGATCATCACGTTGACCGCGGCGTTCACGGTGAACATCCGGATCCAGGGTTCGTCGAATGTCTCATTGATCGGGGTCGACCGAATCTTCACCCCGTTCACAGCATCGATTCGAGGTCGGCTCGAGTCATGGTGGGGCGATACCGGTACCCAGATCCATCGAGCATCGGTGACCGCGACCGTCACGTTCGTGCTGGTCCTGGTTCTCGTGTTGGTCCTGCGCTGGTTCTTCAAGACTGAGGTCGGTCTCGCGCTTCGGGCGACTGGCGCCAACGTTCCCATGAGTCGATCGCAGGCGATCAACACATCTGGCTACCTGATCGGCGGCATCGCGTTGTCGAATTCGTTCGCAGCGTTGACCGGCGCCCTGTTCGTTCACCACGAAGGATTCGCCGACGTCAACTCCGGGCGAGGGCTCATCGTGTCCGGTCTGGCGTCGGTGATCATCGGCGAGGTCTTGTTTCTTGGGCGCCAACCCTCGATGCTTCGCCACATCGTCGCTGTCGCCCTCGGCATGGTCGTCTACCGAGTTGCGATCGCGCTCGCTCTCAACGCAAGTCTGCAGTTCCCCGGCGTGGGCGAGGCTCGCCTCGAAGGCACTGACATCAAGTTCGCGACGGCGGCCATCGTGGCCCTGATGCTGGCTGTACCTCGACTCCGTGCGGCGCAGGCGGACAAGGTCCGGAGGAAGAACCGTTGACCGACCGACTTGCTCTGCGGAACTGTTCCATCACGTTCAACCCGGGCCAACACAACGAGGTCCGGGCGCTCACGGGGATCGACCTCGCAGTCGCGTCTGGGCAGCACGTGGTCATCCTGGGCTCCAATGGCGCTGGGAAGTCGACACTTCTGAACCTCGTGTGTGGGCGATTCACTCCAGACCACGGCGCAGTGTTTCTCGACGGTGTCAACATCACTGATTGGAG
>CAZYLX010000305.1:0-4855 GCA_964648595.1 uncultured Acidimicrobiaceae bacterium | reverse complement strand
ATCGGCCGACGAGTCGTCGGCCGTTGAGTCACCTGCTGCAGGGGCGAGCGTCGGAGCGGAGGATGATCCGGCATCTCCAGACCCGCAAGCGGCGGCAGCAAGCGAGAGGGCAAGGAGCAACGCCACAGAGCGCCACCATCGCGGACGCGTGGCTTCTTCGGATGAGACCATGGCAACAGGTAACCACGGTGCACGGAACGACATTCCCGATCGACACACGAGAACGCTGAACAACTCATGAACGACGGAAGCCCACCGAAGACACGATTGTTGACTTACTCCATGGCTTCTACTTCTCGCAGTTCCTCGATCGGCCGCAGCGCACTCGCCGGTGTGGCCGCCGGGGCCGTCGCGCTCGCCGTCGGTGAACTCATCGCCGGCTTTCTGGCGCCAACCCCGTCCCTCGTCACCGCTGTCGCCAATCGAGTGATCGACGAGTCCCCGGCATGGCTGTCCGATTTCGGCAAGCGAACCTTCGGCACCAATCAGAAGACCGCGTTGGTCGTCGGCACGATCATTCTCGCAGCCATCTTCGCTGCCATCCTCGGCATCGCTTCACGTCGCCGTCCAGCGATCGGGGTCGTCGGTATCACAGCGTTCGGATTCCTCGGAATGGTGTCGATTGGCGGCGACGCCCAGGGCAGCCTTGCTGCCGGCGCCATCATCGCTGTCGGCGCTGTCGTTGCGGGCGTTGTGACGTTGACCGGATTGCTTGCCGCCGATCAACCTGTCGCCGCGCCCACATCCACCACCATCAGCGCAGCGAGTGCTCCAACGCGGATGCGTCGCTCGTTTCTCCAGCTGGCCGGAGGGGCCGGTCTCCTGGCCATCCTGAGTTCGCTCGGCGGGCGCAGTCTCCGCGCCTCCTCCTCGACGGAAGAGGCTCGAGCCGCCGTCGACCTGACCTCCGGGAGCAACGCGGCAACGATCACGTCGGAGGTCGAATCCATTGCCGCAGGAGAGATTGCGACCACGCCGGGCATCACCCCCATCGTGATCCCAAACGACGACTTCTACCGGATCGACACCGCCATCGTGATTCCCCAGGTCAACCCGGACGACTGGGTGCTCACCATCGACGGCATGGTCGACCAGCCACTCACGTTCACGTTCGATGAGCTCGTGGCTGAAGCCGATCTCATCACCCCGGTCACGCTCTCGTGTGTCTCCAACGAGGTCGGCGGCGGCCTGGTCGGCAACGCCGTGTGGCAAGGCGTTCCGCTCACTCGATTGCTCGACCGAGCGGGTGTGCAGCCCGGCGCAACCCAAATCGCCAGCCGCTCCGTCGACGGTTGGAGTTGCGGGTTCCCGACCGATGTGGCGTACGACGGGCGAACGGCCATGGTTGCCATCGCCATGAACGACGAGGCTCTCCCGCTCATTCACGGATTCCCGGCTCGACTCGTTGTCAGCGGGCTCTATGGCTATGTGTCGGCAACGAAATGGCTGGACCGAATCTCGCTGACGACCCTCGAAGACTTCGACGGGTACTGGATCACTCGCAACTGGGACAAGGACGGACCGGTCAAGACACAGTCCCGCATCGATACACCACGCCGGGGTGAACAGGTGGAACGCGATGTCGAGCGCTCGATCGCCGGCGTGACGTGGGCCCCGAACATCGGGATACGACGCGTCGAGGTGCAGGTCGACGACGGACCATGGCTCGAGGCAGAGCTCGGTGAGTCGCTCGGTATCAACGCGTGGCGACAGTGGCGACTTCGCTGGACTCCGACCAATGACAACCATCAAATCCGTGTTCGGGCCACCGACGAGACCGGCGAAACACAGACTGAGGTACGGAGCGGTGGCTACTACGGCCCGAACGGTGCCACCGGTTGGCACACGATCGAGGTGAAGGCCTAGCTAGGGCAGGTACGGCCTCGGGTTGACGGCAGATCCGTTCACTCTGACTTCGAAGTGCAGGTGCGGCCCAGTCGATGCGCCCGTCGACCCAACCCAGCCGACGATGTCACCTCTGCCCACCTGTTGGCCAGAGCTCACGTTCATCCGCGATTGATGGGCATACAGCGTGGTGATGCCGCCCCCGTGGCTGATCACAACTGCGTTCCCATACCCGCCCCGCCAACCGGCGGACAAAACGGTGCCAGCCTTCGCTGCGGCGATCGGCGTGCCAGAGCCGCCGGAGATGTCGAGCCCAGCGTGGAGTCGGCGGGTGCCATAGATCGGGTGAACTCGATAGCCGAAGCCGCTGCTGACGCCGCCGTTGACCGGCCATTGGAAACCGCTGACCGACGATGATCCAGGAGCTGGCGCCGTCGACCCGCCACCGACAGCAGCCGCTGCCGCCGCCTCTTGTTCTCGGATGAACTGAGTCAGCTCGACATCAGCAGCAGCCAACTCGTCGACCTTGCTCTGCCAGTCGGCAACGCGACGCTCGAGCTCAGCCTTCAGCTCTTCTTGGACCGCCTGCTCCGCCTCGATGACCAGCAGGTCCTCTGCCAAAGCCGCCTCGAGAAGCGCTGCTTCCTCGAGCGCGTCTGCCGCGTCGACTGCGGCCAGATCACGATCTTCCTGTACGACGCGAAGTTGTTCGAGGAGATCCGCAGTGTCGCCGTTGGCCTGATCGAGCAGAGAGTTCTGTCGGATGGCCTGACTGATGTCGGCCGACTCGAACATCACGGACGGTTGCTCACCGCCGTTGACGTAGCCGGCAACGGCAAGTGAGGCCAACTCGTCGAGCAGTGCCGTTTCCCCGATCTCGGCCTCGGCGATCGCTACTTCTGCCACCAGCACCTGGGCTTCGGCCTCGCCGAGTTGACGCTCGGCTTCGTCGATCTCGGCCTGGTAGGCGTTGACCGACGACGTGATCGCCACCAAGGCAGCGTAAACGGCCTCGTCATCGGCCTGCGCCGCATCGAGCTCTCGAGCTGCCGCTGCCTTCTCCTCGCGCACTTGTTCCCGTTCAGCCCGCGCTCCAGACGCGGACTGCTGGGTTCCCGCGGGCAGCTGCAGCGAGCCCAGGAGGGCGGCCAGCACGGTGAATGAGAGGAGGAGGCGGCGCATGATCGATGGTTGCCTTGTCGATCCACCGAGAGTCGACTCGACAGGCAGCTCCTGATCGTAACCATCCAACGGCTCAGATGCGTGCCATAGCGGCAGGGTGGGTGGGAGCACTCTTGGGCTAGTTTTGTCCAGGTGCAGGAGTTCCTCGAGGCCGTCGAGCCACTCGCGCTCGCCCTCGGCGGTGAGATCGTTCCCGCGAGCGAGCTCAGCAGTGGTGATTTTCTTCTTCGATGGGAAGGGTCAGTTGTCGGCGGATTCCGGGCGAGCGGCCTCCAGGGAGCCCTCGACCGATTGATCGACCAGGTCGAACGCGAGCTCGGCACGACCATCACGAGCCTCGATCGTGCCGGAAAACAAGACGTTGTCCGCCGTCTCGATGAGCTCGGCGCGTTCACGCTCCGCAAGGCCGTCGAGGACATCGCCGACCGCCTCGAGGTCAGCCGATTCACCGTTTACAACTACCTCAACGCCCAGCTCTGATCGAAGCCTCATGCCGAACCTCGTCGCAGAATTCACGATCGAACCATTCGAACCGGCGACGCCGGGGCCTCACGTCCAGGCCGCGATTGATGCCGCGGTGGCTGCGGCTGCCGGGTCAAGTGAGCTCGTGGTCGAGGTCGGCCCCTTCGGCACATCCATCGAGGGTCCGGCCGACGCCGTGCTCGTCATCGTTGCCTCGGTCAATGAAGCGGCCATCACCCACGGCGCCACCCGGGTCAGCATGCAGCTCACCGTCCGAGGACCAACGGACTAGCGGGCTGCCCTCTACCCTCGGATCCAATCTCCGCAGCCCAGAAGCGAACGAACGGCGAACTCCACGTGCCCCCATCAGAGACCGAAGAACGCGAAATCCTCGACTGGCCGACCTATGGCACGGCAATCCGATCGCTGGCCAAGATGATCGCCGACGACGACTACAAGCCCGACATGATCCTGGCGATCGCTCGAGGCGGTCTGTTCGCCGCAGGATCACTCGGCTATGCCCTCTCGGTGAAGAACCTGTACGTGATGAACCTGGAGTTCTACGCCGGCGTCGACGAGCATCTCGATGTTCCGATCATGCTTCCCCCATACATGGACAAGGTCGATCTCACGGGAGCGAAGATCCTTGTCGCCGACGATGTCGCCGATACCGGCCACACCCTCAAGGCTGTGCACGAGTTCTGCCAAGACGTCGTTGCCGAATCTCGGACCGCTGTTCTCTACCAGAAATCGCATTCTCTGGTGACCTGCGACTACGTCTGGAAGCACACCGACCAATGGATCAACTTCCCATGGTCGACCGAACCGCCCCTCTCCGAGGGCAGCGCAGGCAACGTGGTGCTCGACGCCTGAGTCCAACGCAGCAATTCGCCTATTGTGGGTAGGGCTGGTGAGCGGCAGACTCGTTGCTTCCCTGTCCCCGTCGCTGAAAGGGCGTTGCGTGAAGCGAACACTCTTCCTGATCCTTGCCGCTGTTGCTGCCGTCTTCGCGGTGCTCATCGTCGCCGACGTCATCAACTTCGGGTCAGATCGACTCGACCGTTGGGTCATGATCTTCGGCTTCGCCGGAGTGGCGTTCTTTGTCGGATTGGCCAGCGCCGACGCAACCAGCAATGAGGACGAGCCCACCTCCGCTCGAGCCATCGCAGCCGAACAGGTGGGCCAGAACCAACCAGCTCCATCTGATCTGCCGTCAAAGCCCGGCTCGCTTCACCGCACCCTGCCCGCTGCGACCCTCGAGGAACCCGTCATCGACCTTGTCGCGATCGAGCCAGACCCCATCGCCATCGATCCGGTCGACGCCGAGCTGCAAGAGATGATCGACGACGACCAAATGCACGAGATC
>CAZYLX010000304.1:0-4861 GCA_964648595.1 uncultured Acidimicrobiaceae bacterium | reverse complement strand
CGTCGAATCGCTATCGGCGTATGCCCGCCAGTTCCTCGGTCAGATGGACAAGCCTGACGTCGATTTCATCGAGGGCCTCTCGCCGGCGATCTCGATTGATCAGAAGTCGGCCAGCCGTAATCCGCGCTCGACGGTCGGCACGGTTACCGAGGTCTACGACTACCTCCGCCTGCTCTTCGCCCGAGTGGGGGTACCCCACGATCCCGAGACCGGCGAGCGGCTGGTGAAACAGACGCCTCAGCAGATCGTCGATCAGGTGCTTCTGCTGCCAGAAGGCACACGCTTCCAGGTCATGGCGCCCGTCGTCCGTGGTCGAAAAGGCAACTATGAGACACTGATGACCGATCTCGCTGGGCAAGGCTTCGCCCGGGCCGTTGTCGACGGTGAGGCGGTGGATCTTGCCGGTGATCTCCCGGAACTCGAACGCTATGAGATGCACGACATCAAGGTCGTGGTCGACCGACTGGTCCGGCGCGACGGCATCGAGCGCCGTCTGACTGATTCGATGGAGACGGCACTCAGCCTGGCGGAGGGCGTGGCAGAGATCGAAATCGTCCCGGCCAAGGGTGACACGGAGACCGAGGCCAAGATACTGACCTTCAGTCAGCACCTTTCTCGGCCGTCCGATGGCAAGAGCTTCGAAGAGCTCGCTCCTCGTAACTTCAGCTTCAACTCGCCATACGGCGCGTGCACCGCCTGCGACGGCCTCGGCACGACCTACGAGGTCGATCCAGAGCTCGTCGTCCCGAATCCCGGCTTGTCGATCAACGCCGGCGCGATTCACCCGTGGTCGGGCAATCGAAGCCGTTACTTCGGTCGGCTCGTCGAGGCGGTGTGTGCTGAGTACGGGATTCCGGCCGACGACCCGTGGTCTGAACTGACCCTCAAGCAGCGCAAGCTCCTGCTCAACGGCGGAGCCTCGAAGAAGGTGACCGTTCAGTACAAGAACCGCTACGGCCGTCAACGGACCTACAACGCAACCTTCGAGGGCGTCGTTTCGTACCTTCGCCGCCGTCACACCGAATCGGAGTCCGACAGTCAGCGGGAGCAAATCGAGGGCTACATGCGCGAGGTCGACTGCCCCACTTGCGAGGGGGCAAGGCTGAGCCCGTTCTCGCTGGCCTGCCTGGTGGACGGGCACTCGATCGCCGAACTGTGCCAAATGTCGATCGGCGAGGCGGCGAAGACGTTTGCCGGACTCCAGCTTTCTGATCGGGATCTCATGATCGCCGAGCGGGTCGTGAAGGAGATCAACTCGCGCGTCGGTTTCCTCCTCGATGTCGGCCTCGATTACCTCAGCCTTGGTCGCTCCGCTGCCACCCTCAGTGGCGGTGAAGCTCAACGCATTCGACTGGCCAGCCAGATCGGGTCGGGCTTGACCGGTGTTTTGTACGTTCTCGACGAGCCGTCGATCGGTTTGCACCAGCGCGACAACGCAAAGCTGATCCAGACACTCAAGCGTCTGCGGGACATCGGCAACACCGTCATCGTCGTCGAGCACGATGAGGAAACAATCGCGGTTGCCGATCATGTCGTCGACATCGGGCCCGGTGCGGGTGAGCACGGCGGCGAGGTCGTCTACAGCGGCAACGTGGCCGGCTTGAAGAAGCGTCGCTCTTCGATCACGGGCAACTATCTGTCAGGAAAGAAGTCGATTCCAGTCCCTGCAGCGCGTCGGCCCCCGGGGCTCGACCGGCTCGTGATCCGGGGCGCCCGAGAGCACAATCTGCGCAACATCGATGTGGAGATCCCGCTCGGCTGTTTTGTCACCGTTACTGGTGTGTCCGGCTCCGGCAAGTCCACGCTTGTCAACGAGATCTTGTTGAAGTCGCTGATGCAACGGATCTATCGATCGAAGCGGCCACCTGGGCTGCACACATCGCTCGAGGGGCTCGAGCATCTCGACAAGGTGATCGACATCGATCAGTCACCGATCGGCCGCACGCCGAGATCGAATCCAGCCACCTACACAGGTGTTTTCGATCACATTCGCAAGCTCTTCGCTCAGACCAACGAGGCGAAGGTGCGTGGGTATCAGCCCGGACGCTTCTCGTTCAACGTGTCGGGCGGCAGGTGTGAGGCCTGCTCGGGAGACGGAACGATCAAGATCGAGATGCACTTCCTCCCTGACGTCTACGTGCCGTGCGAGGTCTGCAAGGGCGCCCGCTACAACCGTGACACGCTCGAGATCCTCTTCAAGGCCAAGAGCATCTCCGACGTGTTGAACATGCCGATCGCCGACGGGTTGGAGTTCTTCGCCAATCAGCCACCGATCGCCCGTCACCTGCAGACGCTGGTCGATGTCGGGTTGGGCTACGTGCGACTTGGTCAGCCGGCTCCGACCCTCTCCGGTGGAGAAGCCCAACGAGTGAAGCTGGCGTCGGAACTGGCGAAACGTTCGACCGGGCACACGATCTACTTGCTCGACGAGCCGACCACCGGGCTGCATTTCGAAGACATTCGACGTTTGCTCACCGTGCTGACCCGCCTGGTCGACCAGGGCAACACGGTCTTGGTGATCGAGCACAATCTCGACGTGATCAAGACCGCCGACTGGATTATTGACCTCGGGCCCGAGGGCGGAACCGGTGGCGGAACCGTCGTTGCCTCTGGGCCGCCTGAGGAGATCGCTTCGGTGACCGCCAGCCACACAGGGCGGTTCCTCAAGCCACTGCTCGAGAGCGGGCGTTCCTGAGCGTCTCTTGAGTCGCGAGCTCTCTGTTGCTGTGGGCCGAATGGCCCATTTCCGCTGATCATCTGGACGGGAGCTCGTTCATGACGACGCTGAGGGAGTGGAGACGCCTCAGGTTGTCCTTGAACGTCGAGCCCGTCGGCCCGCCCGGGAGCGCGCGTCGACGCTGAAGCGACTCGTCGTTGCGTGGTCCTTCGGTGTTTGCGGTTTGGCCGTCGTCGCATTGCAGACCTCTGTTCCGGTTGAATCGCTGTTGCTCGACGCGTCGGTGGTCGGCGGTGGTCATTGGTACAGCGGCCTCGTCACGTCGCTTGGTGTGTTCGGTTGGACGGTGGCTGCGGTGTCGCTACTCGGGGGCGCGCACATCAGCCGCTTGTGCGGTCGGAGAGGCGCGGCCGGCGCGCTCGGGAGTTTCGGCGTGATCGTGCTGGTTCTGCTGTTCGACGATCTGCTGTTGCTCCATTCGTCGGTGGTGCCGAGAGTCATTGGCGGCCCGAAGTGGTTGTTGTTGGCGTTTGAGTTCGGTGTTGTCGGTGCTTGGGCGGTTCGCTTCAGAGCCGAGATCGTCCGAACCCGCTGGGAGTTGCTCATCGCGGCCGGACTGAGTTTCGCCTGGTCGGTCGGGTTCGACCGATTCCCGTTGACGTCAGACCGTTGGGCGCTCGTCGTCGAGGACAGCGGGAAGATGCTCGGTGTGTTGGCCCTCGCGACGTGGGCGGTGTCGACCACGCTCGATCTGGTCGGCTCGCTGGTTCAGGCCGAGCAACATCACGTCAGCGCAGCTCACTCAACGTCAGCGCCGTCCAGCCGACGAGAACTCCATGGCGGTCATCAAGACGTCGTTGCCTGACCGCCATCGAATGGCGTCGTCCCCGATGGGGCGTCTGCTGCTCATGATCGGGACTCGAGGCCTTGACCAGCTTGCTCTTGGCGCGGCTTCGCTCCTCATTGCCCGCCGCACCGGCACTCAGGGGTTCGCCCCGTTTGCGTCCATCTTCATTCTCTATGCGATGACAGCGCAGATTGGTGACCGCGGGCTGGGCTTCGCCATCCTGCGAACCCCGGCGAACGCGGCGCTTGCTGCTGATGCTCGTTCTCAGCGGAATCTGTTCAACGCGGTCGTGGCGGTCGTTGGGCTCGTCGTTGGTGGTCGTATCGGCGGTGACGTTGGTGTCGTGGTGGCGATCGCGGGGCTCGCGTTGCTCACCGGGCCGATCGTGTTCGTTGGCCGGGCTGCTCTTCAGTGGAGCGGCCAGACACGTCGGTTGTCCATGGGAGAAGCCGCAGGCGCCGTGGCCTTTCTTCTTGCCACGGTCGTGTTTGTCCGAGACGCAGACGATCTGATGCTGTTCGGTCTCATCTGCATCGGGAAACACGTGATCGAGATGCTCGTTCAGGGTTGGCCGAGCGAGGTCTTTGCACCCGGTGGTTCAACGGTTCGGGCCAGTGGGGTGTGGGCCAGTCAGATCGTGACCTACGTCGCGGCCAACGTTGACTATCTGCTCGTCGGGGCGCTTCTCGGCGAGGTGGCCTTGAGCATCTACGCCATCGGGTTCCGCTTGGCGTCAGCATTCTCGTCAGTGATTGCCGCACCCCTCACCCGGACATCGTTCGTCGACTTCGCAAACAGTCAACGGGTGCAAGACCAGCACGATCGTCTGCTTCGTCAGATTGCGGTCTTCGGGCTTTCCGGGATCGTGATGACTTTGGTTGTCGCCGGCGTTCTGCCCACAGTGCTCGGACCTGGCTGGGAGCAGACTCGTGCCGTCACCGCCGTGCTCGGAATCGCCCTGCCGTGGCGTCTGTTGCTGGGCCCTGTCGTCGCTCTCGGCTTGACGAAGGGCCGGGCGAAGCGAGTTGTCGGCTGGGAACTCGTGCGCACGGTTGGTTTGGTTGCCGCAATCATCGTCGGATCATCGTCGGTCGTGGACGTGGCCGGTGCCGTCGCTGCGGCAACGATTCTCTCGATCGGTTGGTCCTACCGCCGGGCAACGATCGGCTCGGGAATCGAGCCGTCCCGAACACTCGAGGTGCTAGGCCTCGTTGTCAGCGCTTCGATCGTTCTCGGCCTGTTGATCTTCTGACGTTCACGTGGACGTCCAACAGCGACGTCGTGGCCTTATCCGAGTTTGCGCTCAGTGCCGGTCGAGGCGAACGCCGAGCCAGTAC
>CAZYLX010000303.1:0-4886 GCA_964648595.1 uncultured Acidimicrobiaceae bacterium | reverse complement strand
GGCACCGACGACGGGCTGATCCATGTCACCGACGACGGAGGAGCGAGCTGGCGAGCCACGACCCGACTCCCGGATGGGCCGAGCGACGTCTTCATCAACGATGTCGAGGCATCGCAGCATGATGGCGACACCGTGTTCGCTGTCGCCGATGCTCACAAGAACGGCGACTACACGCCCTACCTTTTCGAGAGCCACGACCGGGGGCAGACCTGGCGATCGATCCGTGGCGACCTCCCGGATGACACGATCGCCTGGGCCATCGAGCAGGATCACGTCACCGCTGACCTACTGTTCCTCGGCACCGAGTTCGGGCTCTACGTCACGCTCGATCGAGGCGAGACATGGCACAAGTTCAGCAAGGACGTCCCGACCATCTCGTTCCGCGACATCAAGCTCCATCGCCGCGACGACGACCTCGTTGGGGCGAGCTTCGGTCGGGGAATGTTCGTGCTCGACGACTACAGCCCCTTGCGAACCATGAACCCGGATGTGTTCACAGAACGCGCGGCTCTGTTCCCAGTTCGGGACGCATGGAGATACGCCCCCTTCCGACCAATGCAGTCGGTCGGTCAGCCGACGCTGGGCTCCTCCGCGTTCCGAGCTCCCAACCCGCCATTCGGTGCCACGATGACCTACTGGATAAGCTCAGATCTGTTGACGGCGAAGAAGCGGCGCCACCAGGCCGAAAAGCAGCTCACCGAATCAGCGACCGCAGAGAGTTCTCAGAAGGTCAATGGCAAGCCGGCCAACATCGCCTTCCCAGGTTGGGACACCCTTTGGGAGGAACACCTGGAGTCCGACCCTCGAGTGTTCTTGGTGGTCCACGATGCCGCCGGCGAACTCATCCGGCGGATCGATGCCGCGACAAGCACCGGTCTACATCGCACGACGTGGGATCTACGTCTGTCACCTCCGACTCCCGTCAACCTCGAGACACCCGACTTCGAACCACCTTGGAACACTCCGCCGAGGGGCGCACTTGCTCCCCCAGGCAACTATTCGGTCGAGCTGGTCTTGGTGGTCGCTCACGGGATGGACACGTTGGCCGGCCCTGAGACGTTCACGGTGAAGGCCACGCCGGCGACTGCCGGCTCGGCCGATGTCGGGGCTGCGGCCTTCCAAGCTCGAGCGGCCGATCTCAGCCGGCAAGTGACCGGCGCCACGAGCCACATCAAACTCGTTCGAAGTCGACTCCTTCACCTGAGAGCAGCGCTTGTCCACACTCCCGTCGGTGCCGAGGAACTCTTCGGCAGGCTCGAGGAGATGCATCGCCGACTCGAAGAGATCGACCGAGCGCTCGGAGGAGACCCGGTTCGAGCTCGGATGGGGGAAGCTCCCGAAACTTCGGCCCGTGCGCTGATCGACCGCCTCGTCACACGTCATCTCGACACGACCCAACCGCCGACGCAGACCCAGCGCGACGCGATGACGCGGGCGATGGAGATGTTCGAACCGATCAGCGAACAACTCACCGCGCTGGTCGACACCGACCTCGCAGCGCTGGTTGCCGCCGTCGATTCCGCAGGCGGGCCATGGACGCCCCGCTGACCGTCGAACGAACTCAGCGACCGAGCTCTTCCCGTTCGTAAGCGGCGACTGCTTCGATCACCTCAGGCGACAACTTGCCACCGAAGGCCGGCATCGCTCCCCGACCGTTCGTGATGACTTGGATCTGTGCCGCGATGTCGGGATATTTCTCGACAACGGCACCGTTCCCCAGCGCGGGACCAATGCCCCCGGACCCGTCAGGCTTGTGGCACGTCGCACACTGCGACGCGTACACACGTTCTCCAGTGATCAGCGTGTCGCTGTCGGTGCCATCGGCAGCTGCCGGCGTGTCCCGAAAGCCGATTGCCAGTATCCCGGCTCCTATCCCGAACGTGAGAGCAAACCCTCCGAGCAGGCCGAACACGGTCAACCAAACGGACTCCCCGACGCCGCCCTGACTCGAACCGGACGCAGTGTGTGAGCGGCGGCGGGACGACGCTCGTTCGGACCTCGGCATGCGAGGACATTACGGGTCGCGGCCAGGCCACGATAGGGGCGTAGGTCCCTGGTGTTCTGCACCAGGCTTCTTTAGGTTGCGGCTCATGCCAACAGGGAGAAACGCCTCATGAGACGACGAGACTTCGTGTTGGGAGGAGCCGCCACAGGAGCTGTCATCGCCGGCGGGGTCCTCGTTCCGCTTGGATTCGTCTTCAGCGACGACGACGACCTGGTCGATGGAGTTGATGGCGTCGAGGTTGCGTTCTACCCACGAGTGAAAGTCGGCTCCATCTCCTCGATGGCCTCGGGCGAGGCTGTCTTCTTCGACTATCCACTCGTTGGTCAGTCCAACATCATGGTCAAGCTCGAAGAACGTGCCATCGGCGGCCTCGGCGATGAGCGCGACATCGTTGCCTTCTCCAACATCTGCACCCACATGGGCTGCCCGGTCACCGACTACCAGCCAGAACACAAAGTGCTCGGGCCGTGTGTCTGCCACTTCACGACCTTCGACCTGTCCAAGGACGGCCAAGTCGTGCTCGGCCAAGCCACCCAGAACCTGCCCCGGGTGCTCCTGGAGCAAGACGGCGACGACGTCTACGCAACCGGGGTCTTCAGGCTCATCTCCGGATACGCCAACAACTTGTCGGGAGTCGATGTAGCCATCGCCTCGGACAACCAAACGGAAGGCTGAGATGAGCGACACCGGAACGGACCTGCCATCGAACCCGTCTGCGGTTCCTCTCCCGCCTCCCGATGCTGTAGTCCACACCACGTGTTGTGAGTACTGCCCGGTTGCCTGCGGCTACAAGGTGTACACCTGGCCGCTCAGCAAGCGCGGTGGCCCGGCTGCCGACCAGAACGCGTTCGGTATCGACTTCCCGGCGCCGGCCCTGTCCGGTCGTTGGCCGTCCCAGAACATGCACTCGGTCGTTCGCGTCAACGACGAGCTGCAGAACTGCATCGTCATGCCTGACGGTGACAGCGAGGTCGTGAACGTCGGCGGAACCCACAGCGTGCGAGGCGGTGCGCTGGCGAAGAAGCTCTACACCGAGACCGGGCCGACCAGTGATCGCTACACACGGCCCCTCCTCAAGGTCGATGGTCAACACGTGCCGATCTCATGGGAGATGGCCCTCGACCTCGTGGCCGGATTGTCCGAATACACGATTGACAACCACGGCGAGCTCGCGTGGGGCATGAAAATCTACTCCTACGAGTACTACGAGAATGTGTTTGCCGGCTCGAAGCTGGCGCTCGGCGCCATCGGAAGTCCGAACTACTCTCCCCACCACGCACCGGCGGAGGGTGATGACGTCCCTGGCCTGAGCGACTGCGGTATCGACGCGTTCGGTGCAGCATTCGCCGATGACAAAGCGGCAGACGTCCTCTTGATCGCCGGTTCCGATCCGTACGAGACGAAGACCGTGCGTTTCACGACCTGGCAGACAGCGTCTGAGAAGCCGATCATCTATGTCGATCCCCGACGGACCTTCACTGCGGCATACGCCGAATCGAAGGGCGGACTGCATCTTCAACTGAAGCCGGGAACCGATACGTGTCTCTACAACGCACTCGCCCGAGAGATCATCTCGCAGGGCTGGGAGAACACAGACTTCATCGAGGCGTACACGGCCTCGGAGAGCGAACTTGCCGAGGAATCCGGATGGCGGCGAAAGCGGTTCGGTCTGAGCTTCGAGCAGTACAAGGAAACCCTGCTCGCCGAGCCCGACTTCTCGCTCGAGGGCGCCGAGCGGGCGACAGGGGTCCCGGCAGCCAAGATCGCACGAGCGGCCGAGATGATCAGCGGCGGCAGCGGACCCCAGCCCAAGACAATGCTTCTCTTCGAGAAGGGTGTCTACTGGTCGCACAACTACGAGAACACCGCATCGATCGGCAGCCTGGGTGTTCTGCTCGGCTCGACCGGCGAGGAAGGTCGAGCGACGTCTCGCATGGGCGGCCATCAGCGAGGCGGCCAGAAGGGCGCCGGCTACCCGCTCGACAAGTCACCGGACGAGTTTGATGGCAACAAGATCGAGATGGACACCGAGCGCTGGTTCGCAGAAGGCAAGACCCGGTTCCGCTGGATCGTCGGCACCAACTGGCTCGGCGCGATGGGCGGAACCTCCGCACTTCGCAGAGCGGCCATTGATCTGACCAGCCGAGGCGAGGCGGTGACATCGACCAATCCGGCAACCGCGCTACGCCAACTCCGGTCCCGCATCGATGACGGGGGCACGGTCATCGTCCATCAGGAGATCTATCCGAACGAATCGACCGACCTCGCGGACATCATTCTCCCTGCCGCAACCTGGGGTGAAGAGGACTTCGCTCGGAACAACGCAGAGCGGCGCCTTCGCATCTACGAGAAGTTCATGGATGCGCCAGGCGAGGCACGGCCGGACTGGCAGATCTTTGCCGGTGTTGCCAAGCGAATGGGATTCGAAGGCTTCGATTGGACAGACTCGAACGAGATCTTCGAAGAGGCATCAGAGCGCTCGTCCGGTGGCAGGCGAGACTTCGCTGCCCTTGTCGAAAAGGCGAAGGGTGACGGTAAGCGTGGTCACGACTTGCTACGTGAGTTCGGGACCCAGGGCCTGCAAACGCCATTGAAACTCGAAGGCGGCGAGCTGGTCGAGACGGTCCGGCTCCACGCAGACAAGAAGTTCAAGTCGAACAGCGGCAAGGCCAACTTCGTCTTCTCCGACTGGGATGCGGTCACTGAGCGCAACGAAATCCTCGGGCCCGACGAGGGAGCCGGCGAGATGTGGGTGCTGAACGGCCGAGTCAACGCCTTGTGGAACAACCTGTTCGACAATGCACGCCGAACGATCTCCGCAGAGCGTTGGCCTTCCAACTTCTTGGAGATCCATCCGGACGACGCCGCCGAGCGAGGGATC
>CAZYLX010000302.1:0-4901 GCA_964648595.1 uncultured Acidimicrobiaceae bacterium | reverse complement strand
ATGAGCCTCGTGCTCGACGGCCGACTGGAGCTACTCGACGGGGTCATCTGCTCGGGCCGGGTCCAGACCGAGCTCGGCCAGGGCGGGGGCCAGACGCTCGTCGATGGTGCCTGCCCCGAGACGGAGCCAGTGTTGCAGCGCCCCGTCGTACCGATCAGCCGAGTCGGCCGACGGCTCGGCGAGTCCTGCCGTTGCCGAGTCCAGTGCCGCTTGCGCGGCGGCGATTCCGAGGCGGCGTTCGATCCATTGACGTACCGACTCCTGGGGTCGAACCTCCAGTTCTTGGCCGAGCAGCCCGACAGTCGCGACCGGAGGCACAACCGACACCGTGCCCACCGTCGGTTCGAGCCTCCCGGCAGCGATGGCGAGCAGCGTGCTCTTCCCGGATCCGTTTTGGCCGGTGAGGCCGACGCGGTCACCGGGCCCGAGCGTCAGATCGAGGTCGCGGAGGATGGTTCGTTCGGGCCGAGAGAACTCGATGCCGGCAAGATGAAGCTGTGAGCTGGTGCGCATCACGACCTTTCCCTGCCGACCCCTGAACGGGACCGTAGTGGAACCGTCCGACGGACCATTGGCGATTTTCTCCCGGAGACGCCACCATCGTGCGATGCGCACTTGGCACGTAGAAGAATTTGGTGAACCCAGCGACGTCATGAACCTGGTCGAGGCTCCGGCCCCCGCACCCGGTCCGGGACAGGTACTGGTCGACGTGAAAGCCGTCGGTGTCAGCTTTCCCGAGCTCCTGACCATCCGGGGCGGCTATCAGGTGAAGCCACCCTTGCCGTTCACTCCTGGCAACGAGATCGCCGGTGTTGTTGCTGCACTCGGAGATGGCGTCGACTCGCTCTCGGTGGGCGACCGAGTCACCTGGATGGGTTCTGGCGGGCTTGCCGAGCAGGTGGTTGCTCCGGCAGCTGCTTGTTTCGCCCTGCCCGAGGGCATGCCGATGGGCAAAGGATGCTGCCTGATCCTGAACTATGGGACCACCGTCTTTGCCCTCGACAACCGAGCAAAGCTGCAAGCAGGCGAAACCATGCTCGTCACCGCTGCTGCCGGCGGTGTGGGTTCGGCCGCGATCCAGGTCGGCAAGGCCATCGGGGCGAATGTGATCGGCCTCGCCGGAGGACCCGAGAAGGTTGCAACCGTCTACGAGCTCGGCGCTGACGTCGCGTTCGACTACAAGGAAGTCGACATTGTCACCGCAGTCCGCGAAGCCACCGGTGGGCGGGGTGTCGATGTGGTCTACGAGGCTGTGGGTGGCGACATCTTCCAACAGGTTCGACGCACCGTGGCATGGGATGGCCGGCTGCTGATCATCGGCTTCACCAGCGGCACCATCCCCGATGCCCCGATGAACCACGCACTGCTCAAGAACTATTCGATCGTTGGGGTCCATTGGGGGGCCTGGCTCGGTCGCGACTCCGGCAATCTCCGCAGCAACTGGAATCGCATCGTTCAGCTGACCGAAACGGGTCACATCGACCCGCTGATCTCGGAGGTTCGACCCTTCGAAGAGGCGGCCAATGCCCTGAGCGACATCGGCAACCGAAAGACCGTCGGGAAAGTCGTCATTGAGCCTCAAACAGGCTCTGCCGAGCTCTGATGGCGGACCGTCCGGATCTCGACGACACAGCATCGATGTACGGACCGACCCACCGCGAGCTTCAGGAGCGGTTCGACACCTCTGCGCTGGCCGACACCATGGAAGCGGTGATCGTTCAGCCTTCGATCGACAACGAGCAACGGCAGTTCGTCGAGTCCCGCGACTACTTCTATCTTTCCACCGTCGACGGTGGTGGCTGGCCGACCGTTTCTTACAAGGGCGGGCCGAAGGGCATGCTCCATGTCGAGGACGAGCAGACCATCGTGTTCCCGAGCTACGACGGCAATGGCATGTACCTGTCGCTCGGGAACCTGGCCGCCGACGACCGGGTGGGATTGTTGTTGATCGACTTCGAGACGCCGCAGCGCCTTCGGATCCAGGCCCGAGCATCGCTCGACGACGCACCGGAGCGGCTGTCGTTGTTCCCGGGCGCCCAGACCGTGGTGGTGTTGCGAGTCGAGAAGGTGTTCCAGAACTGCGCTCGCTACATCCACCCTCACCAACGGGTCGATACTTCGCCATACGTTCCCGACAGCGACGGGTCCGCGCCGATCCCGAGCTGGAAACGAATCGATCTGTTGCAGCCGGTTCTTCCCGATGCCGATCGCATGGCGATCGATGGCGACGTGATCACCGGTGAGGAGTACACCAAAAGACTGGCCGACGGCACGTCGTGAGCACGTCGGCGGGCTTCGTCGCTGTCCTCGGCGTGTGCCTCAGTCTCGGCGCAGTGTCCGCGTGTGTTTCCGACGATCCGATCGATCCCCGCGCTGCCGTGCTCCAGGTGTCGATTGACAGTTGCCGCCCGAACGTCGAGAACCGGGCGACAGCGGTGGCCATCGGTGACGGCCTGGCGCTGACCGTTGCCCACTCGTTCGACGATGCCAAGGCCATTCAGCTCGTCGGACCGAGCGGGACCGAGATCAGCGCCGATCTCGTGTTCCTCGATCGAGGACGCGATATTGCGATGCTGAACTTCGACGATGCCGCGTTCGGTCCGGAGGCTCAGCGTGGCCTGGAGTTGCGCTCGGATGCAGCCGACCCGGTCAGCAACGCCCGAGTCGTCCTCCACCGGGCCGGCGGCAGCACCGTCGCGCCGGTCACGATCCTGCGGCGGGCGACCGTGACGCTCGATGGCGATGGCAGCCGCGAGGGCATCGAGATCGAGGCCGAGATCGAACGAGGCGACTCCGGCGCTCCCCTCGTCGACGAGGACGATCGGGTGATCGGCATGGTCTTCGCAACGAGTCGAACCGGCGAGACCGGCTGGACCATCGCTGCGTCAGAACTCATCGACGTGGCGGATCAGATCGGGGACCCGATCGAACTTGCCTGCCCTTGAATCGGATCGGCGAACTCAGCCGAGTTCGGAGCCGACGATGCTGACGAAGCTCACGCATTCGCCAGGCGCACCGCCAAGGTTGTGGGTCATGCCCAGGGTCTTGCCTGCTTCGGTCACACTCTTGATTTGACGGTCCGCGGGTGCCTCCTGACGAAGCTGGAGCCAGCACTCGAACAGCATTCGCAGACCAGAGGCACCAATGGGGTGGCCGAAACTCTTGAGGCCTCCATCGGGGTTGATCGGGAGCTCGCCATCAAGGTCGTAGGTGCCGGCCATGACTTCTTTCCAACCCAATCCACGCTCAGCGAAGCCGAGATCCTCCATGAGGACGAGTTCAGTCGGAGTGAAGCAGTCGTGCACTTCTGCCATTGCGATCTCGGAACGGGGATGCTCGATGCCGGCCTGGGCGTAGGCATCCTTCACGCAGGCGACGACCTCGTTGAACGTCGTGTAGTCGTAGTCGGGATCGATGGGACCAGCAGCCGGGCCGGCCGTGAAGGCCAGTGCCTTCACGAAGAGCGGCTTCTCGGTGTACTTGTGGGCGTCCTCGGCCCGCACGATGATGGCCGCAGCTGACCCATCACTCACGCCCGAGCAGTCGAAGATGCCGAGCTGACCTGCGATCAGCGGAGCATTGCGGATCTTCTCCATGCTCACTTCCTTCTGGAACTGAGCCAACGGATTGCGGGCCCCGTTGTAGTGGTTCTTCCAGGCGATCCGGGGGAGGACTTCCTTCATCTCGGTCTCGTCGACCCCGTACTTGTTGGCATAGGCGGGGGCCAAGAGGCTGAACATCGCAGGTGCGGTGATCTCGGGCTGGGTGCCGTCGTTCGGGATCACGGCGCCGGTCAGACCAGACATGCCGTTGTCCTTCAACTTCTCGACACCAACGGCGGCCACCATGTCGTAAGCGCCAGACGCCACGGCGTAGCAGGCATTGCGGAAGGCTTCGGACCCCGTGGCGCACATGTTCTCGACGCGAGTGACCGGTTTGTAGTCGATCTTGAGGGCGCGGCTCAGCGTCAGCCCAGAAACCCCGGACCCGAGTGTTCCGAACCAAAAGGCATCGATTTCGTCTTGTTCGATACCGGCAGAGGCGTACGCGGCTTGGGTTGATTCGACGAGCATGTCGTCGACGGACTTGTCCCAGTGCTCACCGAAACGGGTACAGCCCATCCCGACGATCGCGACCTGATCCTTGATTCCCCGTGATGCCATGAAGTCCCCCTGGTGGTTGAGCGCGCCGGTGTTTCGAGAGCGCAAAGAGATCTAATGACCATCAATGTGATGGAAGATGGGAATGTCGTCAACTCCGAGGCCGCCCCCAGGGTGTTCTAGGGGCATTCCGCCATTCCAAGAACAGGCGAAGCCACCGACAATACATCCATGACTGATGCGCCGGCTGACAACCATCCAAGGCTGCCGGAAGCCGAGATCGACTGGCTGCGGCACCAGATCGTCTCCTTCGAGCGGCGCCTCGACGTACTGACCGCAGAACCAGTCGGGACCCTTCCCCGTCCGCCACAGATGCCACCGGCACCCCAGATGCCGCCACCGCCCGGGATGCCACCTGCACCTCCACGATGGGCCCCAGCGGATTCCGACCGACCGGGACACACGCCACCTCCGCCACGAGACGAATATGGCTTTCTTGAAGGCGGGTCTGGAGCTGTGGGTGGATCCGAGCGACAACGTGTCCCGATGTCCTTGCCGGCCATCGAACAGTTGCTGAAGTGGTCCGGCCTGGTGCTGATGTTCCTCTCGGCGCTGTTCCTCGTGAGCACGGCGATCAAACGGGGTTGGATCGGGCCAGAGCTCCAGCTGCTCGGAGCTGGAGCCATTGGTGCTGGTCTGATCGGTGGGGGTCTCGTGATGGGGCAGCGTCGGGCAGGGTGGGACGTACCGCTCGCATTGAAAAGAGACTGGAGCAATTACCGGGTAACAAAATCAACACTT
>CAZYLX010000301.1:2662-4908 GCA_964648595.1 uncultured Acidimicrobiaceae bacterium | reverse complement strand
TGAGCAGCGAGGGTCCGAGACAGAGCGCTCCTCCCTCGCGACTCAGGAGCAGGACGTAAGCGTCGGCGAAATCGTCTTCAGGCTCGGTGAGTCCGCCGGTACATGCCGTCTGGATCGCGAGATCGGTGGAGCTCAGCGCGGGAGTTTCGACCTCGTCGTCTGCCTCATCGCCACTGTTGTCTTGTCGCTCACGGACATTACCGAGGGATCCCTCTTCTTCGCCTCCACCGTCTTCGACCTCGGCGACGGGATCGAACGCCGGCACCGGCCCGAGGTCGGCGATGACCGGACGGAAACGAAGCTCGGCGGTTTGGCCGACCAGTTGCAGGGCACGCTGCTGTTCCTCAACGCCCGGTAGGTCGACGACGATCGTGTCGCCCTGGCGGCTGATCTCGGGCTCGGCAACGCCGAGCGCATCGACGCGGCTCCGGATGATCTCGACGGTCTGATCCAGCGCCTCCTCATCGGCTTCGCCGACAGTCTGGTAGACGACCGAAACGCCTCCCTGGAGGTCGAGGCCGAGAAGTGGTTCGTTCCCCTCGACGAGGGTGTAGACGAAGCCACTGACGGCAACGACGACAACGAACAGCCCGGACAGCAGGTGGTTGCGAGGCATCAGTCGATCTCGTCGGTGTCGCCAAGCCCGCTGGCCGTGGTGGCGTCCTCATCGTCATCGTCGTCGTCGTCATCGTCGGTCTTGGCCGCTTCCTCTTCCTCGGCCACCTTGCCGGCCACAGCGGAACGAGACATCTTGAGCTCGATGCCTTCGGCGATCTCCAACCAGACGATCTCATCATCGAGGGTGTTGATGAACCCGTGGATGCCTGATGTGGTGACGACCTCGTCGCCCTCACTCAAGCTGCCAAGCAGCCGTCGGGTCTCCTTGGCTCTTCGCTGCTGGGGAAGAATCAGTGCCACGTACATGACGAGGAACAGCAGTGCGGGAAAAATCAGGGCTTCCATGGAAATTCACCATCCGGGCTTCAGGCGAGGTGCCGGTCAACCGTCGAACGCTAGCGGTTCACAGCAGACAAACGGCCAAGGCTCCTCGACCTCTGCCGCGGTTGGGCCTAGCCCCACACCGTCCAGATCTCGGAGCGGAGTTGGTCGAACGTGCCCTGTTCGATCGCCGAGCGCATACGGGCTGTGAGATCGGCAAGCCACGCGAGATTGTGCAGGGTGATGATCCGACCAGCGGTCGACTCATTCGTGTTCAACAGATGGCGGACATACGCACGGCTGTAGCGACTCGACATCGGATGCTCGAAGCTTGGATCGATCGGCCCGCCGTCATCGGCGAATCGTGCGTTCTTGAGATTGAGTCGACCTTCGCTCGTGAGAGCTGTGCCGTGACGAGCCAGTCGAGTTGGGAGCACACAATCGAACATGTCGACACCGTGAGCGACCGCCTCCACCAACCCGATGGGATCTCCCAACCCCATGAAGTACCGAGGCTTGTCGGTCGGCAGAATCGCGGTGGCTGCGTCGAGCGCTGGGATCATCTCGTCCCTGCTTTCGCCGACTGACAGGCCGCCAACGGCATACCCATCGAAGCCGATCGCGACCGTTTGTTCGGCCGAATGGGAACGCATCTCTGGATCCACCCCGCCCTGCACGATGCCGAACTGGGCCTGGTCAGCCCGGTTGTGGGCCTCCTTCGACCGCACGGCCCATCGCAGGGTCCGTTCGACGGCGTCGATCTGCACCTGCTTCGCGCTCGGCAGTGGTGGGCAGACGTCGAGCACCATCGCGATGTCCGCGCCCAACTGCTGCTGCACGTGGACCGACCGCTCTGGTGTCAGATGCACCGCGGAACCGTCGTAGACCGACTTGAACGTTGCTCCGTCCTCACTGATTTTGGGTTCGAGCGAGAAGATCTGATAACCACCGGAATCGGTGAGCATGTGGCCCGACCAATCCATGAACGAGTGCAGTCCTCCATGCCGCTCGATCAGGTCGGCACCGGGTCGTTCCATCAGGTGATAGGTGTTGCCGAGCACAATCGGCAGCCCGAGCCGTTCGAGGTCACCGGTGTCGAGCGTCTTGACCGCAGCGCGAGTACCGACCGGCATGAACACGGGCGTCGGAATATCGCCGCGAGCATTCGACAACACGCCGGCACGGGCTCGCCCGTCGGTTGCCGTGATGGTCATCGACAGCGGTCCGGTCGACACAGAACGTTGCCTGTCCTCGGTGCTCAACCCGGCGGTGCTCAACCCGGCGGTGCTCAACCCCTCAGTGCTCAA
>CAZYLX010000301.1:0-2562 GCA_964648595.1 uncultured Acidimicrobiaceae bacterium | reverse complement strand
CGGTGCTCAACCCGGCGGTGCTCAACCCGGCGGTGCTCAACCCCTCAGTGCTCAACCCCTCAGTGCTCAACGGAGAGCACCGAACCATCCGAGGACAACCACCAAGAGGGTTCCGATGACAAGAGCCACCAGGAGACCGATCCACTCATTCCGGGTGGGAGGCCACCCGCTGGTGCGGTGCTGTTGTTGCGAGCTCATCGTTTGAGGATACGAACGGGACAAGAGGCTCCCCCCGACAGGCCTGTCACCTCGGCGTTCCAGGAACATCGCGTTCCAGGAACATCGCGTCGCCGAAACTCAAGAAGCGATACCCCTCGGCCAGCGCTGCGGCATAGATCTCCCGCCATCTCGGACCGACGAAGGCATCGATCATCACCAACAAGGAGCTCCTCGGAACATGGAAGTTCGTGAGCAGCGCGTCAACCACCTGCCAATCGAAGCCGGAGTGGATGAAGAGATCCGTCGCTCCTTCGAGTTCGCCAGTCGCAGCGACAGACTCGAGCGTCCGCACCGTGGTGGTTCCGACAGCTACGACGCGCTTGGCCGATCGGATCCGCTCCCAGACCTGGGGCTGCACCCGGTAGGTCTCGGAATGCATCTCGTGGTCGAGGATCGAATCGGTGCTGATGGGCCGGAACGTGCCAAGCCCGACCCGTAGGTCGACCCGAGCGATTTGCACCCCTCGCTCCCGTGCCGCCCGGAACACCGCTGGTGTCAGATGCAGGCCCGCGGTTGGAGCGGCCACAGACCCCGGGTCGTTGGCGTAGATCGTCTGATACCGATTGGGATCGGCGAGCGGGACCGTGATGTAGGGCGGGAGCGGCACTTCCCCCGACCGCTCGAGAAGATCGTCGACCAGCAGACGAACAACCCGGCGACCGTCGTCGAGCTGGTCGACGATCTCAACGGCCGGGACCCCGGCAAGCTCCAGAATGGCGCCGACCCGCAGCCGCTTGCCGGGCTTGACCAACGCCCGCCATTCGCGGTGGTTGCCGGTCGGCTCCAGCAAAAGCACTTCAACGGCTCCACCAGTTGGCTTCGTCAAGTGAAAGCGGGCCGGTAGGACCCTTGTGTCGTTCACGACGAGCAGGTCGCCGGCCCGCAGCTCGGCCGGCAGCTGGGCGACGGTCTCGTGGCGAATCGGGTCACCGTCGATGAGAAGACGAGCCGAATCGCGAGGCTCGGCCGGAATCTGACCGATTGCCTCCTGAGGAAGCTCATAGTCGAATGCCTCTGCTGAGAACCCGTCGGGGGTCGCAGCTGGGTCTTTTGCGCCTTCTGGGTTTTCTTCCACGGCTCGAATCTATTGGAAGAGCTGTTGCGCTTGATCTGGCGGCTGAAGACCAAGGTGTTCCCATGCCGCGGCCGTGGGGACCCGACCGCGAGGCGTGCGGAGAAGCAGTCCTTGTTGGATCAAGAACGGCTCAATCACGTCTTCGACGGTTTCTGTCGGCTCGCCGAGGCTGATGGCCAAGGTGCTGAGCCCAACTGGACGGCCGGCAAAGCTGGTGCAGAGATTCTCGAGCAGCGTCCGATCGATCTTGTCGAGGCCGAGCTCATCGATGCCGAAGACCGCCAGGCCGTCG
The DNA here is from genome assembly GCA_964648595.1 of uncultured Acidimicrobiaceae bacterium. Taxonomy (GTDB): domain Bacteria; phylum Actinomycetota; class Acidimicrobiia; order Acidimicrobiales; family SZUA-35; genus SZUA-35. The sequence goes on along the minus strand of CAZYLX010000301.1, from coordinate 976 downwards.
GCTGCCGAGGCTCCCGTGATCGTTCCGTCGCCCCGCACCTGGGAATAGTCGCGCACCCTGTTGAGCAGCCGATTGGCGATGCGGGGTGTTCCTCGGCTGCGGCGAGCGATCTCGACGGCGCCTTCGGGCGTGATATCGATCCCGAGAATGAGGGCGGCCCGTTCGACGATCTCGCGGAGGTCGATCGCATCGTAGAATTCGAGGCGAAAGGTGAACCCGAAACGGTCACGAAGCGGGCCAGTGATCAAGCCGGTTCTGGTGGTTGCTCCGACCATGGTGAACGGTTCGAGGTCGAATCGAATGGAGCGGGCAGCCGGGCCCTTGCCGAGCACAACGTCGATCTGGCGATCTTCCATCGCGGGGTAAAGGACCTCCTCGACCATGCGAGGCAAGCGATGGATCTCGTCGATGAAGAGAACGTCACCAGCCTCGACTTTGGTGAGAATCGAGGCCAAGTCGCCGGCCCGCTCGATCACCGGGCCAGACGTAATGTGGAGATGCGAACCCAGTTCAGTCGCAACGATTCCGGCGAGCGTCGTTTTCCCGAGCCCAGGTGGTCCGGCAAACAACAGGTGGTCGGCTGGCTCGTCGCGCTGCTTGGCGGCAACGAGAATGATGCCCAACCGCTCCTTCAGCTCCCGCTGGCCAACAAAGTCGGTCAGCGTGCGGGGCCGCAGCGAGACCTCGTCGCCGGGATCTGGGGCATCGCCGCCGCCAAGAGGTTCGGCATCCACCCACTCGTCTCGCGGCATATCAGCCGCCTGCCAATGACCGGAGAGCAATCTTCAACAAGGCGCCGCTGTCGGCCGGCTCGCCCTCGGCGGTGATCGGCAAGCTGGCCATCGCCACTTTGATCTCGTCCGGCCCATAACCCAGCTCACGTAGCGCTTCTCGAACATCGGCTGCTGGCCCGACGGAAACAGGATCTGGAGCGCTTCGACCGTTCGAGCCGTCGAGCACCGGCAGTACGAGCGTG
>CAZYLX010000300.1:0-4909 GCA_964648595.1 uncultured Acidimicrobiaceae bacterium | reverse complement strand
GTTCGGTGATCCGGGATTCTCGGGCGAGGTGTTCTCTCCGCTTACGTGGGTCGACCGATCGACGTTGGTGGTGTCGCAGTCTGTTCTCTCCGATGGCAACGATCGCCTCATCGTTCTGAACGTGGATGATCCGAACAACCCGGTCGAGATCAGTGATCGATCCGATCCGGGGCGCTTCTACGCAGCGGCCGATGTCCGAGCCGACGGAAACGTTCTTGTTGTCGTGCGACGGTTTGACCCAGCGGTCGGCTCGACCGAAGACGACAACGTGGTCGCCGAGATCATCAACCCCGCGACAGGCGAGATCGTCGCTGATTTCGACCTCCCGGACGATGTCTACGAGGCGAACTACGACGCAAGTGGGCGCTTCGTCGTGACGGTTCGAACCAACGGCCAGCTCGACTGGTACGGGGCCGGTCAGCGAGGAACCCTCGCCACGGGATTCCTCTCCGCCGACTGGTAGTCGCCGCCAGGCCGACGGGGTGGTCCGGGTCTTGTGTTGCGCTTTGAGTCTCGCCGCCAGGCGATAACTCCGGCTTCGCCAAAGGCCGCTAGAGGCCGACGCGAAAGCTCACGCCCACTTCGGGTGGATACGTTTTGCGCCGGTTGCGAAGAACCGTTGGTGGGTCACCCAGCCCCGTTCGGTGATCTGGTGGAGGGCGTAGGCCGGCGGGTCAACGATGAGCGATATGGCAGCGTCGGGTGCGAGGTCGAGATCGACGTGATGGATCGTTGAAGGGCACGTGATCGCCGGGATCCCGGCGACGACGCCTGTCAGCGATCGGTGGATGTGACCGCTCATGATCCGTTCGACGGGATGCGCTTCGAGTACGGCCTCGAGCTTGTCGAGGCCGGCGAAGCCGTTGCGGTCCATCCATTGGATCCCGGTTTCGAACGGCGGATGATGCAGAGCAAGCGCCACCCGGCCAGGAGCGGCGTCGATGGCGTCGATCAACCAGGCCTCCCGCTCGGCGTCAAAGGCCGCTCCTGGTTTGCCAGGAATGGTTGAGTCGAGTCCAACGAATCGAATCGGCCCGATCGTTGGGTCATCGATATCGACCACGCAGCTTGCGTGGCCTCCACCGGCCCACGCGAGATCGGGGAACAGCGCTCGAATCCCGTCACGGGTGTCGTGGTTGCCGGGAATCGCCAGCACGGGGATGTCCAACTCACCGATCAGCCGGGCGAGAACCTCGAACTCGTCGGCGGCGCCGGTGTTGGTGAGATCACCGGTGAGGAGCGTGAGGGTGGGACGAGGAACCTCCGCGTTGAGAGACGTAACAGCCGCCTGCAGCCGAGCGTTGTTGTCGACGTGCAACTCATGGAGCGTTGGATCTGCGATGACATGGGTGTCCGTCAGCTGGGCCACGATCATGATCAGTTCCCGGATTCTGTCTCGGTGGCGCCGGTCTCAGCGTCGCGATCGGCGGCGTTCAGGTCGATGGTGATCTCGCCGTTGCCGGCAACGATCACCGGGTATTGGAACAGTCCCTCGCCGTCGGCGGGGAACGTACGGTCGTCGCAGTTGTAGGTGAACAGGTCGTCGTCGGTCTGCCACTGAATGAAGCAGTCTCGGGTGGCGTCGGGCGGTCGGACGGCAAAAGCGAACCAACCGGTCTCAGGCTCGTCGCCGATGTGTTGGAGGAAGATGTCGCGATCGCCGCCGGCCGGGTCGGAGAGCAGAAGAGGCTGATCCTGCAGATCGTCCGACAGGCGATCGACGTTGCCGGGGGCGAAGACTTGGTCGCCGATGTTGAGCTGCACATCACCTGATTCAGCAAGATCAGCCGTGCGAGTGACCAGAAAGACCATCGCCACGATCCCCAGGATGGTGGCAACGAACAAGAAGACGAGTTGCCGTGGGGGTGCATTTGTCGAACCGACGGGCATGGCGGACTTCCTGTTTCGGGTCTCGGCGACGGGAGCCCCTAGTATCGCCGTGTTCGAACCCCGAACTGTCACATGACGTGCGATCTGTTGCTGAACAGCGCTCAGCCAAGAACCGCTCATTCAAAAAAACTGCCCCGGAGGCAATCAGGTGGATCTTCTCGAATATCAAGGCAAGCAATTCTTTGCCTCCTATGGCATTCCGGTTTCGGCCGGTGAAGCCTGCCAGGACGTCGAAACGGCGGTCGCCGTCGCCAACCGCATTGGCTATCCGGTGGTTGTGAAGGCTCAGGTGCACACGGGTGGTCGGGGCAAGGCAGGTGGCGTCAAGCTTGCGGCAAACGAGGAGGAAGCTCGCGAGCATGCGGGGAACATCCTTGGTCTCGACATCAAGGGCCACATCGTGGAGACCATTTGGGTCGAGGTCGCGTCGGACATCGCTGAGGAGTACTACGCGAGCTTCACGCTCGATCGGTCGGCGAAGCTCCATCTCGGCATGCTCAGTGCGGAGGGTGGTGTCGAGATCGAAACGGTGGCGGAACACAATCCCGACGCGATCGCAAAGATCCACGTCGATCCTGTTGCCGGCCTGACCGAAGAGCAGTGCCGGGGATGGGTGGCAGCAGCCGACCTGAACCCCGATGCCACCGAGGGTGCGGTCGACATCCTCATGAAGCTCTACACCGCATACGTCGAAGGTGACGCTGATCTCGTCGAGATCAATCCGCTCATTCTCAAGCCGACGGGCGAGGTCCACGCGCTCGACGCCAAGGTCAGCTTGGACGGCAACGCCGACTACGAGCATCCGGACTACGCGCAGTACGACGCCACTCAGCCTCGCGACGAGCGCGAGGAGGCAGCCCACGAAAAGGGACTCCAGTACGTTGGGCTCGACGGCTCGGTCGGTGTCATCGCCAACGGCGCTGGGCTGGCCATGAGCACGCTCGATGTCGTCAACCAGGTCGGCGGATCGCCGGCCAACTTCCTCGACATCGGAGGCGGCGCCAACGCCGACGTCATGGCCGGTGCGCTCGAAGTGATCAACGACGACAAAAACGTCAAAGCCATCTTCATCAACATCTTCGGTGGCATCACCCGAGGTGAAGAAGTGGCGAACGGCATCCTCGAAGCGATGGGTCGAGTCGACCTCGACTCGCCGATCGTGGTCCGTCTCGATGGAACAAACGCAGAAGAAGGCCGAGCCATTCTGGCTCCGCACCTCAGCGATGCACTGATGATGGAAGACACGATGTTGAGTGCTGCGGCCAAGGCCGTCGAGCTCGCAGAGGCCTGAGGAGACTGATCATGAGCATTTTCGTTGACGAGAACACCAAGGTCATCTACCAAGGGCTCACCGGCTCGACCGGTCGCTACTACGGCAACCTCAATCGTGAGTACGGCACACAGGTCGTCGCTGGTACCCACCCGAAGAAGGCGGGGACCGATGTCGATGGCATCCCGGTCTTCGGTTCGGTGAAGGAGGCGGCAGAAGCCACCGGTGCCACGGCCACCTGCATCTTCATTCCCGCCCCTGGCGTCCAGGCCGCGGTGCTGGAAGCAGCAGAGGCCGGCATGGAACTCGTGGTGTGCATCACCGAGGGTGTGCCCGCTCACGATGAGGCCTACTTCTACAACAAGCTGAAGCAGGAGTACCCCGGAACCCGACTCCTGGGGCCGAACTGTCCAGGCTTGATCAGCCCCGGCAAGGCGAACATCGGCATCACGGCCGGTCACATCGCCAAGCCGGGCGGGCCGGTCGGCATCGTCAGCCGCTCGGGCACCCTGACCTATCAGGCGCTCTACGAGCTTCAGCAGAAGGACATCGGTGTCACCACATGCGTTGGTATTGGTGGCGATCCGGTTCCGGGCACGAGCTTCATCGACTGTCTTCAGGCGTTCGAGGCCGACCCCGACACCAAGGCCGTGATGATGATCGGCGAGATCGGCGGGTCAGCCGAGGAAGAGGCCGCTGAGTACATCAAGCACAACATGACCAAGCCGGTGTCGAGCTATGTCGCAGGTGTTACAGCGCCCGCCGGGAAGAAGATGGGCCACGCTGGCGCCATCGTCTCCGGTGGCAAAGGCACAGCCAAGGCCAAGATGGAGGCTCTCGAAGATGCCGGTGTGAAGGTGGGCCACAACCCGACCGAAGCCGGCGAGCTGATGGCGGAGATCGTCGCCGGGCTCTGAGCGAGTCCGCTGCTGGATTGACCCTCCCTCTCTCTCGATCGGGCGTTTCGCACGACGATCATGAGGGCCAATCAGAGGTGAACAGCCACGACAGCGGGGTGTGGGCAATCGCACGCACCCCGCTGCGCGTCCCGTCGGCGGCACCAGGTTCCCGGTGGATCAGCCGTCTTCTATTTGGCCCGTCTCGTCGCCCTCGAGCGGCGGTTCGTCGACGATCGCGCCGGGATCGCTGGCGCTGAGTGGCAGCGGGTCATCCGACGTGCTGTCCGTTTCTCGCACCGTGGAACCTCCTCGCCACCCGCCTCGTGCAGGTGACCATTCGGCCCGCGCCGAGACAAATCTTGGCACGCGAATCGGGCGGAGTGGACGCGGGCCATGGTGCGGTCGCACATCGGATCTTCCCGGTCGAAAGATGGTCTTCATCGCGCGCCGTCGTCGATTCCCCGCCATCGTTCGAGCAACGCGCCGGTTCCCGCCATTGCCAGCGGGAGCTGGTTGACTGTCGCAGTGGTTCGTTCTGCCAGCATCGTCCTTGCCAGTTTGCTTTTCGCCGCTGCGTGCTCCGACCCGCCGCGCCCCAGCCTGAGCGCGGAGACGCTCCCTGCCGTTCCTACTGTGGAAGACGCCGAGGTCGAAACCATTGTCGAGGATGCCGAACCCGTGCCAATCGTCGACACCCCACGGGTATTGATCACACCGACCGGCGTGATCGTGCCGATCGTCAGCAACCTCGCCGACTCCTATTCGGTTCGCACGCCGTGCGGCAATCGAGCCCGGGTGGTGTGGGGGACCCCGATCGCCGCGGCCGACATCGTGCTGGACCCCGGTCACG
>CAZYLX010000299.1:0-4914 GCA_964648595.1 uncultured Acidimicrobiaceae bacterium | reverse complement strand
CCTTCGTCGAGCAGAAACAAGATGTCTCGATCTCTTGATCGGCGCGAGAGAGCGCGAAATCGAGCCGAGGCTTGATGAAGCGAGCGTCTTGGTCTCGACCCATACGCGTATAGCAATCGTGCAGTCCGATAAGCGCCCAGACATTGTCAGGATGCTGGTTGGACCTGATCACTGAGTCGTTCAACCCGAGGTCCGCTTCGTACGCTGCCGCTGCCTCTTGGACGTGACCTTGTTCGAGTAACAATGCTCCGAGAGCATGACGGCTCGGCATCATCCAACCCCACGGTTCGTCGTACGGAAGTGCGTCTTCGAGTTCTACCGCCTGGCGAAGGTGATCAAAGGCCTCGTCGTACTCGCCCTTGTGGTACTTCACCTCGCCGCTGAGCACCTGTCGGGCCACCGCCAACGTGTCGAGACATGTCACCACGTGCATCATCCGCTCGGGCTCGACTCGCTCCACAGCGGCTTCGAATGCGTCGACGGCTGTTGCTGCTTCTTCGTGGTTCTTCAGTGCGGCGTGGGCCACACCTTTGCCATACCAGGCCATAGCGGTCGTCACGGTGTAGAGGTCAGGATCGGCGGGAAGCGGCTCGTCGATGAGCTCTTGCCATCGACCGAAACGGACGAACGCATGGGTCTTCAGCGACATATAGCTCTCGAGAAAGTCCGGAAATGGGCCGAATGCAACCAGTTCGCCAGGGATGGTCGAGTGCATCGATTCGACCGCATCCATCGCCGGGCTGAACTGACCGAGAAACATGGCGCCATAAAGCTTGAAGTGATAGTTGTGCGTGCGGTACATCGAGTAGAAGTTCATCGGACCCGCGTTTCGCCAGTAGACGAGGTCGGCGTTGATGCCACGGGTATTGCCGATGACAACGTCTTGATAGTTGCCGCAGAGCACGTCGATGTGTGTCGCCATGTGTTCAAGATGGCCTGCCGACGGCACCAGACCACGGAGGTCGTCAGCGGCGCGTAGTGCCGCTTCGGGTGTTGGCGACATTTCCATCAGGTGGATGTACAGATGCAAAAGCCCTGGGTGCCGCGCCGGACCCGCCTCCTTCATCGCTTGAAGGGCCCGCTCGAGAACCTGTCGACACTCGTAGGTATCGGCGCCTTCGACCGGCTCGCCGGTACGCGGGTCCCACAGTTGCCATGGGGTGCGATTCATCATTGCCTCGACAAAGAGCGTCGTGACTTCGTCATCGTCGGAGAACGCGGCCGAGACGTCTCGCATGGCCGCCGCGTAGTCGGTGCTCCACACATAGAGGTCTTCGACGGGTTCCTCCGCTGGGTAACGAGCTTTGAGCGCATCGATGACTGCTCGTTCAACGTCGCTCGCCGGTCCTTGGTCGGCAGCAGCCAACCATTGGCGAGCGCTCGTGAGCGTCTCAATGAGTTCGTCAGGTTGGAAGGCCTCCCATGGCTTGTTGTAGTTCGGGCCAATGCAATACGCGAGACCCCAATGAGCCATGGCACAGCTCGCGTCTGCCACAAGTGCCTTTTCGAAGCACGCCGTGGCCTCTTCGTGGTGGTAACCGAAGATCCAATTCAACCCTCGGTCGAACCACGTTTGGGCGTCAGCCGAAGTCGTGGTGATTGTTCGCGAATGTGTGCCTAGGTCGTAGGGGTAGTCGCTCATAGAGGTTGCCTCTCCTCTGCCCCAAAAGGCACGCATCGGCTGTGTGAACAACGCAGCACGTCTGCGAGCTTCTCACAAGCGTTCCACGACTGCGTCAGAGGTCCTCGACGATCGTGAGCTCGACGTCAGCGGCGGTGCCGGGGCCGAGGTTCTCTGCGGTCCGGACCGCCTTCTTGATTGGGAGCACGCAGGTCTTCTCCGAGGTTGAGGGAAAGAGCCGTCCCACTCCCAGACTTCGGCAGAGAATGAGTATCTGGCCGTCATCAGATCGACTGGGTCAGGCGCTGGTGGAGAGAAAGGTGCCGCGACGTTGGTGGAAGCGAACGGTGTAGAACTGGACGCCGATCGCGAACGATCCGTCGCGCTCTCGGCACGTCGCAACGCGGCCCACTGCGTCCAGGAGCGAACCTTCCATCTTGATGATCTGAAAAATACCGATGGGCGCGTTGGTCTCGAATTGCACGCCAGCAGGGGACACGTCGACGATTCGTCCCGGATCGGGTGTCGACTGCGGCCAGTCCACGTAATAGCTGATGTCACCATCTCTGGCGACCCGCCGTGCCGCTCGGCGGCCGGAGGCCTCGAGCTGCGGCGCGCCGGCGGGCGTCAACGGGCTTCTGCAATCGAGGCACACCGCCGTCGCGGAAACCGGGCCGGTGACGGCGCGCTCGGCGCCGCAGAACAGGCAGCACAGATGCTCGGCGCCGTCGCGCGCTGACTCGGGCTCGGGTCGGCTCGATCTCGCCACGACATCCGCCGGACGCCCGCTCCGAATCCGAGCAAGGTCAAGGGTCCGGTCGTACTCGGCGCGTTTCGCCGGATCCGAAAGCACGCCGTGGGCTTCGTTGATCAACGCCGCGTTCCAGTGCTCGCCACCACGGTCAGGATGCATCTCGAGGCTCAGCATCAGCGAGCGATAACTGCTCTTCAGGACCGCCCCCGGCGCGTCCGGCTGCACGTGGAGGATTCGGTAGTAGTTCCTACGATTCCGCTCGACCGACATCAAACCCAAACGTAAGCCCATGGCTTCTCCTGGGTCAACTGGGGGGTCACCGATGGAGCGAAGCCAAAGTGGTCTCGGGATGGCCGAAGGCCACACGGGGTCCTAAGTTGCCGACGGGTAACCGTTTGATTGGGTCGTTCGCTCTTTATTGTGGTCCTGGGCGACGGATTCCTCCCCACCTCGACAACTGGAACGCTGGCTTGAGCGTAGAGACAACGAGTTTCCACACAGACCACCGTCGAGGCGATATTGGTGGCTGGAGTGGAGCCGTTCTCCCGAGATTTGACGGCACCGATGCGGCAAACGCAGCAGAACTCGTCAGAGAATCCTGTGTTGTTGTTCGGGATCCATTGACCGGCCACCTAGGAGCTGCCTTCGACGGAATGCTGACCCCTGGAGGCTCAGGGGCATCTGGCGCTGGCACCTTGCCCGCAGTTGCCGTCCTGCCGGCCCTGTATCCGGAGTGGTTGGGCGACCGCAGCTTCACCGAAGCCCATGGCACTCGATTCGCCTATGTCACCGGGGCAATGGCGAACGGCATCGCAACAACGCGACTGGTCATCGAGATTGCTCGAGCCGGTGGACTGGGATTCTTCGGTGCCGCTGGGCTCAGCTTGGTCCAGATCGAGGCCGCGATCGACGAGCTTGCAAGAACGCTCGACCCGCAGGGTCTTCCGTGGGGAAGCAACCTGATCCACTCCCCGAACGAACCGGCCATCGAGGAGGCCACTGCCGACCTGTATCTACGTCGAGGCGTGCGCAAGGTTTCTGCTGCCGCCTTCATGGGGCTGACCCCATCCATTGTTCGGTACGCATACAGCGGTATCAGTGCCTCGGCCGATGGAACAATCAACAGACCAAACATGGTCTTCGCAAAGATCTCGCGGGCCGAGGTCGCGGGGCACTTCATGAGCCCAGCTCCTGAAGCAATGCTCGATGCCCTTGTCGCAGGAGGGAAACTCACCGCCGACGAAGCCAGACTGGCCGCCTCGCTGCCCGTCGCTGAGGACTTCACCGTCGAAAGCGACAGCGGTGGCCACACCGACAACCGTCCGCTGGCTCCATTGTTCTCGGCCATCCAGGTTGTTCGCGACGAGCGGCAAGCAACGTTTGGCTACACCCGTCCGATGAGGCTTGGAGCCGCAGGCGGAATCGGAACGCCGCAGGCGGCTGCGTCTGCCTTCGCCCTCGGCGCCGCATACGTCCTGACCGGCACCGTCAACGAGGCGTGCGTCGAGTCTGGCCTCTCCGATGCAGGCCGCGAAATGCTCGCCGCCGCTGACGTTGCTGACATCACGATGGCGCCGGCCGCAGACATGTTCGAACTTGGTGTCGACGTGCAGGTTCTGAGCCGCGGAACCATGTTCGCCATCAGGGCCAAGCAGCTCTACCAGCTCTACCGGCGGTACCCATCGCTCGACGCGATTCCGGCCGATCAAGCTGCTGGGGTGGAACAGAAGATCCTCTGTTCCACGTTTGATGAGGCCTGGTCGGCGACTCGTGACTTCTGGCTGCTACGAGACAGTTCCCAGGTCGAACGAGCTGAAGCCGACCCGCATCACAAGATGGCGCTCACGTTCCGGTCATACCTTGGCCAATCCAGCCGCTGGGCGATCGACGGTGTGGCGAACAGAAGACTCGACTACCAGATTTGGTGTGGCCCAGCGATGGGCGCATTCAACGCATGGACGGCCGGTTCGTTCCTTGGAACAGCCGCCGAGCGCACCGTGGGTCAAGTCGCCAGAAATCTCCTAGAAGGAGCGGCAGTCATCACTCGGGCGCAGCAGCTGCGCACCTACGGACTGCCAGTCCCATCCCATGTATTCAACTACCGGCCCCGCCCCTTGAGGTGACGGCCACATCGAGGACCACCCATGACACATGAGAACGTGAACGGGCGACCGCCGCTCGCCGTCGTCGGAGTATCAGCGCTGTTCCCTGGCTCGGTTGACTCGACCGGTTTCTGGTCAGACATCCTGCGCGGCACCGATCGGATGTCCGACGTGCCGTCAACTCATTGGTTGATCGACGATCACTACGACGCCGACATGACGGCCAAGGACAAGACCTACGGTCGCCGTGGTGGGTTTCTGGATCCCATCGACCTCGATGCGATGGCCTTTGGTATTCCGCCAACCGTTGTGCCATCGACAGACACGGCTCAGCTGCTGGCCCTCATCGTTGCCCAGCGTGTTCTCGATGACGCAACAGCCGGACCGTTCAGCGACGCAGAGCGGGCACGGACCTCAGTCATTCTGGGGGTGACGTC
>CAZYLX010000298.1:0-4915 GCA_964648595.1 uncultured Acidimicrobiaceae bacterium | reverse complement strand
ATCGAAACCTACTTCGGAGGAGCGGGCGCCGGCCTGCCAGGGTCGATCGTGTTCGCGGCCGAGCAGGGAGTCGACGACCCCGAGGTTGTCACCGCGATGACCACCCTGTTCGACACGATTCGAGCACAAACTGGCGAAGGCGAGACCTTCGAGAACCTGTCGTTGCGCAGCCCCTACGACCCGGGTGGCGAGCAGAACATCGCATCCACGGGTGAACGTGCCGGCGAGATCGCATATGCCAGCATCAATCTCCCCCCCGGCACCGACCAGATCGCGGCCGCCGACATGGGCGCTGAACTCGAGACGCTGATGGAGGAGCAGAAGATCGAAGAGATCGAGGGCCTTCGGGTCGAGGTCGGCGGCGCCGCGTTCGGTGAATTCGAGCCACCGGAATCGGAGGTGCTCGGTTTGGCCTTCGCCGTATTCGTTCTGATCATCGCAATGGGTTCGGTCGTTGCCATGGGAACGACCATCGGCGTTGCCGTTCTCGGTGTCGGGATCGGCGCCATGGTGATCGCTCTGCTCTCGAACGTGATCGGGATTCCCGACTTCGCAACGACCATCGGTCTGATGATCGGCCTCGGTGTTGGCATCGACTATGCGCTCTTCATCGTCACCAGATACAGGGAGGCGCTGGCCCAGGGGTTCGAGCCCGAGGACGCAACGGCTGTTGCACTCGACACCGCCGGTCGGGCCGTGGTCTTCGCTGGAGCCACCGTGGTGGTCTCGCTGTTGGGGCTGTTGCTCATCGGCCTCGGTTTCATCACTGGCCTCGGAATCGGTGCTTCAGCGACGGTCGCCATCGTCATGGCGACGTCGATCACTCTGCTCCCAGCAGCTCTCGGCATCGTCCGGGAGCGAGTCAACCTCACCCGGTACCGGGGCATGATCGCTGCGGTTCTGATCTCGTTTGCTCTCTTGGCGATCGGCCTGGGACTCAACCCGGCAACCGTTGCTGCGCCTCTTGCCGGGCTGGCGATCCTCACGCTCATCATCGGTTCGCTCCCTGTGTCCTCGCCGCTCAAGAAGGCGCTGCCACCTCGCAAGGAGGTGGCGGTGCGGGAAACGATCTGGTATCGCCTCAGCCGGATCATCCAAGCCCGGCCGTGGTTTTTTGCCATCGGCGGAACCGTCGTATTGCTCATCCTCGCTTCACCCCTTCTCGCTCTCCGGCTCGGATTCTCGGATGAGGGCAACTACCGGGAAGAGACAACAACTCGACAGGCCTACGATCTGCTCGCCGATGGGTTCGGTCCTGGTGCAAACGGCCCCCTTGCCGTCGTCACCGAGCTGACCTCGCCGGCTGATATCGAGTTGCTGCAAGGACTGTCGGCGCAGCTCAACGAGACCGAGGGTGTCGCGTTCGCTTCGCCCCCGTTGCCCAACGATCCCGACAATCCCCAAGCCGTGATCATCCAGGTGCAACCGACGACATCGCCTCAGGACGAAGCGACAGAAGCTCTGGTGAACACGCTTCGTGACGAGGTGGTCCCTGAAGCCATCGGCGATGCGGCCATCACGCCATACGTGACCGGGGCTACTGCAGCGAACATCGACTTCACCGACTTCCTCGGTGGTCGGATCCTGCTGTTCTTCGGCGTCGTCTTACTGCTCTCGTTCCTCCTGCTCATGGCCGTCTTCCGCTCGCTCATGGTGCCGCTCAAAGCAGTGGTGATGAACATGCTGTCGATTGGTGCCGCCTATGGCATCGTCGTCGCCATCTTCCAGTGGGGCTGGTTCGGGTCGGTCTTCGGCATCGAAGGAGCTCCCATCGAACCGTTCATTCCGATGATGATGTTCGCCATCGTGTTCGGCCTGTCGATGGACTACGAGGTCTTCCTGCTCTCACGAGTCAAAGAAGAGTTCGAGCGCACGGGGGACCCGGTCAACTCGGTTGCCGATGGACTGGCCATGACGGCTCGAGTCATCACGGCGGCCGCGGCCATCATGGTGGTGGTGTTCGGCAGCTTCCTCTTCGAGGACGATCGCATCATCAAGCTGTTCGGTATGGGCCTTGCAACGGCTGTGTTCATCGACGCAACGCTGGTTCGTATGTTGCTCGTCCCTTCGACCATGCAGTTGCTGGGCGCTCGAAACTGGTGGCTCCCGGCGTGGCTCGATCGCATCCTGCCGAACTTGAATGTCGAGGGCGGCCACCACGAACCACCGAACGGCTCACACTCGGCCACCCCGATCTCCGATGCCGAACCCTCCGGCGACGAGACATCGGACGACCCGGTCTCCGTCTGACAGAAGCGCTGCAACTGGTGTCGCGGACCGTCGCTCCAGCGTCGGATCCAGACACCAGTTGGACGGGGTGGTGATGGCATTCGCGGCCTACCGTGCGTCACGTGACCCCGCCACCGTCGTTCGAGCTTCGAAACGTCTTCGACGGCCCAGTCGAGAATCCGATTCTGCGAGGCATCACGGTCGACGTCCCATGCCAGGGCATCACGGCGCTAGCCGGCCCCTCGGGCTCGGGCAAATCCACGTTGCTCCGCCTACTGAATCGACTCGATGATCCGACCGATGGTTCGATCTCGCTCGACGGGGCCCCCTTGTCGTCTTGGGAGCCCAGTGAGCTTCGGCGTCACGTCGGCATGGTCTTCCAACGACCTCCGGTGTTCGGCGGTGACGTGCTCGACAATCTGCGCGTCGCAGAAGCATCCATCACTTCGGAGCGGGCTCGGCTCGTGCTCGAGCACGTTGGCCTCTCGCCGGAGCTCCTCTCGCGGAAGGCCAGCGATCTCAGCGGCGGCGAGGCACAGCGGATGTGTGTAGCTCGTGCTCTGTTGACGAACCCCACGGTGCTCCTCGCTGACGAACCGACAGCGGCTCTGGACGACGTCGCTCGGCGCACCATCGAGGATCTCGGACGTGATGTCGCGGCGGGTGGGGTCCCGATCGTGTGGGTCACTCACGACACCGATCAGCTGCGCCGCTTGGCCGACCACGCCATGATCCTCATTGCCGGTGAAGTCGCAGCGTTCGGCCATGTCGACGAACTCTCCGAACACGAGGACCCAGCTGTGCGCAGACTCGTTGGTGTTGTCTGATGGACCGCACGGACATCGGCCTCGCAGGCATGGCGGCCTCATCACTACTGATCGGCGTTGCTGTCGGCATCTCGCTCTGGCGCCGCCTCGGGCTGGAGCGGAGTCTCCTGTTCGCCGCACTGCGGGCCCTGGTACAGCTCATCATTGTTGGGTACGCATTGCAGCTCGTTGTCGACCCCGGCGACCCGCTGATCTTCTCGTTCATCTGGCTGGTCGGCATGCTCGGCTTCGCTGCATACACGACCCAGCGCCGAGCGCCTGAGGTGCCGGCGGTTCTACCGCTGTCGCTTGTTGCCTATGCGGCGAGCGCCGTTGTGACGCTCGGTGTTCTGTTCGGCTTCGGTGTCTATGAGTTCGAAGGCCGCACAATCGTGCCCCTGGCCGGCATCGTCGTCGGAAATTCGCTTTCGGCGACTGTGCTCGTTTCGCGGCAACTGTTCACTGCGGCCTCGGAACAGCGAGGGGACATCGAGGGGCGCTTGGCCCTCGGTCTGCCTGCCGCAGTGGCGTTCCAGCCCCATCTTCGTCAGGCGCTCAGGACTGCGCTGGTGCCACAGATCGAGTCGACGAAGGCGGTTGGCATCATCGCACTGCCGGGTGCGATGGTCGGTTTGATTCTGGCCGGAGTCGAGCCTGTGGATGCTGTGCGGGTTCAGCTTTCTGTGATGTATCTGGTGCTCGGAAGCGTCGCTACTACCACCGCGGTGATGAGTCTGGGCATCTCCCGCCGATTGTTCACCGGTGCCGACCAGCTTCGACGGTTCGACCATCCTGATTGAGGAAGCCGACTGGCTTGCAGATCAGCGACGCCGCCGCACCGGGCGAGCCAACACAGAGATGGCGCTGGTCGCTCGTGACGACACCGGAACCCAAGGGCGCTGTCGCTCGATCGGGAGTGCGTCCCTCACCAAGATGCGCCAGCCGATGTAGATGGCCATCAAGCCGTGGGCTGCGGCGATGAGGAAGAAGAACGCCTGGTCGGTCACGAGGAACAGACCGGCTGTGAGGAGCGGGCCGAGAATCGCTCCGGCCCCGTTGATCATCACGAGTGAGGAACTGGCAGCCACCATCTTCGAGTTCGGAATCCAGTCGTTCGTGTACGCAATCGCCAGCGAATAGAGCGGGAACATCATGCCGCCGAGCAGGAACATCGCTGTCGTACCGGCCGCCGACGTCACGTCGAGAGTGGATAGCACCAAAGCGATCATCGTTGCGGCGAGGGCGACGACGCCCAGGAGGCCGCGGCGGGGTACCCGGTCGGAGAGAATGCCGAGCGGGAATTGGAACACAACGGCGCCAACGATCGGGGCAAACAAGAACAGGGCAGTCTGGTTCGAGGTGAGGCCGGACCGCGTCGCATAGACGGCCCCCATGCCGAAGAGGACACCAGCCGACGTTCCGATGAACAACATGCTGACGACACCGGTCGGAACCACCCCTACGAGCTCTCGCATGGACATTGGTTCCGGCGTCGTAATGGGCGGGGCGGACGTGGTTGACAACGAGACGGGGAGCACGGCAGCTGAGATCAGCACCGAGGCAACGATGAACAGGGTGACGTCGAGTGCGCTGGCAGTGACGAGCAACGCCTGGCCAATGGCGATACCACCCATCGAGACGACCATGTAGGCCGCCAGGATTCTTCCTCTGGTCTCCGGGGTGGCGATGTCGTTCAGCCACGACTCGGCGACGACGTAGAGGCCGGCCATGCACATCCCGGTGACGAATCGGGCTGGACCCCACACGACAGGGAACACTGCGATGGCCTGGATCAGTGCGACGGTCGAGGCAAGCGATGCGAGTGCGGCAAAGACTCGCACGTGCCCGACGGCGGCCAGCAGACGAATGGCCAACCGGGA
>CAZYLX010000297.1:0-4919 GCA_964648595.1 uncultured Acidimicrobiaceae bacterium | reverse complement strand
GGGCGGCTCTACGGGGTCGCCCCACAACTCTTTTCGGCCAGACGCACTCGCGGTGTCTCGAGGAGACGTAGCTGCACAGCCAATCCAACGGCTTTGCTTCGCTTTTGGTCGGAGCCTGATTGACTGTCGGCCATGTCTCGGAATCGAATCCTGCTCGGAGGCGGCCTTGCCGTCATCATCGTCCTCGCTGCTGGTGCCTGGTGGCTCGGATACTTCGATGAACCGGAAGCTGAAGCCAACGTGGAAGATCTCGCCGCCGCCGTTCAAGAGCAGGCTGAGACCGAAGGAACCGAGGCCGAGACACCAATCGAGTCCCTCGATGGAGTGTGGAACGTGACACCGGTCGAGGGCCAGACCTTCATTGGCTACCGCATCAATGAAGTCCTGAACACGATTGGCGATTTCACGGTCGTTGGACGCACAACAAGTGTGACCGGGTCCATGGAGGGCGCAGGTACGACCATCACCGCCGTTTCCATCGTCGGCGACATGACGTCGATCACCACCGACAAGTCCGGCCGGGACAACGCAATGAAGTCACAGGCGCTCGAAACCGAGCAGTTCCCGGAGGCGACCTTCGTCCTTGCTGAAGCCATCGAGCTCGGCTCCATCCCCGATGAGGGCACGCCGGTGTCTGCCATCGCCATCGGCGATCTCACGATTCACGGTGTGACCCAACGCGTGGAGTTCCCCCTCGACGCTCAGATCCAGAGCGGAGCAGTCGTCGCCGCAGGCCAACTCGAGGTGGCCTTGGCCGACTTTGGCATCAGCGCTCCCAGCGCACCCATCGTTGCCAGGGTCGAGGATGTCGCCATCCTCGAATTGTCCCTCGTCTTCACCCGCTGACCCGAAGCCCGCCCCACCCCTCGGGCTATTCGGCCCAGGCCTTGACCTTTTCGATCAGATCGAGCGGGCTCTCACCGATCGGCGTGATCGACAGCCGCGTGACACCGGCATCTCGATAGGCCTCGATCCTCTCACGAATGAAACCCTCGTCGCCCGCCATCGTGGTGGCTTGAAGATAGTCGTCGGGGATCAGAGCCTCGGCTTCGCCACGGTGACCGCTGAGGTAGAGATCCTGGATCTTCTCTGCAGCATCGCCGTAGCCATACTTCTGAAACAGCGTGTTGTAGAAGTTCTTGCCCTTCGCACCCATGCCACCGACATACAGCGCGGTCATGCCGCGGCCGGCATCACGCAACTGTTGAGCGGATGCCTCGTCACAGATCGAAACGACGCCGCCGGCAACGACCTCGAGTTCACCAAGCGACTCGTCGCGATTCGCCTTGCCGATCGCAACATCCTCGGCCCAGACATCGTTCGCCTTTTCTGGGTGGAAGAAGATCGGGAGCCAACCCTCGGCCTTCTCTGCGGTCATCTGGACGTTCTTGGGACCGAGCGATGCCACATAGATCGGGATGTTCTCGCGAACGGGACGGTTGATGATCTTGAGGCTCTTTCCGAGGCCCGTGCCCTGATCGGCTGGCAGTGGCAGTTGGTAGTAGCGGCCGTCGTATTCGACCTTCTCTCGCTTCCAGACCTGGCGACAGATGTCGATGATCTCTTTGGTCCGGCCGATCGGAGCGTCGTACTTCACCCCGTGCCAGCCCTCGATGACCTGAGGCCCGGAGGCACCGAGCCCGAGCACACAGCGACCACCGGACAGCGCATCGATGCCCGCTGCGGTCATACCGATCAGGGTGGGCGTCCTCGAGTAGATGGGGAGAATACCGGCGCAGATCTCCATGCGTTCGGTGACAGCGGCCAGGTAGCCCATGAGGCTGACGGCATCGAAGCTGTACAGCTCGGCCACCCACACCATGTCGACACCGGCCGATTCGTAGTCTCGTGCGGTCTGCGCCGTCTCTGCTGGATCGCCGCCGTAGTTGAGGGTCATGCTGAGCTTCATGGAGCGAGATCCTAGGTGCGAGAGCGGACTGCGGGCACAACGACGTTCAGGTAGGCGTCGAGGACAGCATCGCTGAAGGGGGCTCGAAGCGCGATGTTGACCAAATCAGCTCCGGCGTCTGCGTATTCGAGAATTCGCTCGACCGCCTGATCGGGGGTGCCGAGCAGGGCACCGCCCTTGACCCGTGATGCCATGTCGCCCCACTGCGCATCGAGGTCGGCCTCGATCGATGCCGCAGCGGCCTCGTCTTCCCCCATGGCGAAAACAAGATTGATCGAACGCTCGATCTCGTTCGGATCCCGTTCGATTCGCTCGCACCAACCGTCGAGCACACCATTCAGCCTGGCGAACTCCTGCGGTGGCACGTAGGCAGCGTTCCACCCATCAGCCCAACGCGCGGTGGTCCGCAGGGTGCGCTTCTCGCCGACTCCGCCGATCCAGAGTGGAAGATGGCCGTTGACGGGCCCAGGCAAGCACGAGGCGTCCTCGACTCGAAAGTGCTCGCCGTGGAACGTCGTGCGAGCGATCTCGCCCGGGTCGGGGTGGGGAGTCAGCAAGCCGCTGATCAGCTCGGTCGCCTCGTCCATCATGTCGAGCCGAGTGCCGACCCCGGGGAAGTCATAACCGAACGCCGCAGCCTCCCATTCGTGCCAGCCGCCCCCCAGACCGAGCTCGAAACGGCCGCCGGAGAGATGATCGATGGTGACCGCAGCCTTTGCCAACAGGCCCGGGTTGCGGTATCCGACGTAGAACACCAGACAACCGAGCCGAGCGTTCGTGGTTTCCACCGCCATCGCTCCGAGGGTGGCAACCGCCTCGAAATGGGGGATGGTGCCGCCGGCCGGCGGTGCTTCGTAGAGGTGATCCCATGCCGAGATCCAGTCCATTCCGGCGTCGTCGAGGCGTCGCCACAAGGCCCTCAACTCATCCATCGGAAGGTTCTGCTGACCGACATGAGCACCGAGAGAAAGAGTCACATTCGCACGCTAGTGCGAACATCTGAGGGCCTGAAGCCGACAGAGAGGGATGGCGATCTACAATTTCTCCGTGACTTCTTCAGTGAATTCGACCAACCGGCGGGCTCGTTTCTCGGCCGTCCTCTTCGCTTTTGTGCTGGCTCTTTCGGCCTGTGGTGCCGGCGGCGACGACTCGTCCGACAGCGCCGATGGATCAGAGACGGCCGCCGTCGACCAGACCGAGGCCAACGGCGACACAACCGAGTCCTCCGAAACCGAGTCCTCCGAAACGGAGAGCTCTGAAACCGAGAGCCCGGAATCGGACGACACCGAAACCGATGATGGTGAGTCCGAAACCGTCGCTCCAGAGGGCGAGGTCAAGCGATCCCGGCTCGGCGATCAGGTCCTCGCGGCAAATCTTGCAACAACAACCGGACGATTCGAGGGTCGGATCTCCGTGGCCGGCGGCGAAGACATCCCCGCTGGAGGCGTCGAGCTCGTCTTCACCGGCGCCTTCGACTCAGCCAACCAGGCCTCGGAGATCTCGATCGACCTCGGGGCCATCGCTCTGGCTGCAGCGGAATCCGAAGGAACCGATCTCGGCCCGATGGCCGCGATGTTCGATGAGCCAATGGTCGTTCGAACGGTCGGTGACCGGACGTACATCTCGTGGTCCCTCTTCTCTCTCTTCACCGGTGGCCAGGCCACATGGCTGGAAAGCGACACATCAGGTGCCGAGGACATCACATCAAACTTCGGAGCCGGCACAAATGGCTCGCCGGTCGATTTCCTCGCAGCGCTCGAAGAAGCAAACGCCGACATCACCGAACTCGGGTCCGAAGACGTTCGCGGCGTGAGCACCACCCATCTCCGGGCCGTGGTCGACCTCGCCGAGCTCGATGCGTCACTCACCGATGAGGAGCGAGCAACGCTCGAGCGTGATCTCGGTGACGTCACTGCGTCGGAGTTCCCCATCGAGTTCTGGCTCGATGACGACGGGCTGATCCGCCGATACTCGATGGACCTCAGCGAGCTGGCTTCCAGCAACGGCGAGGTCGAACGGGCCGGATTGGTCTTCGAATTCTTCGACTATGGCATTGATGTCGGCATCGAGGCGCCCCCCGCTGACGAGGTCATGAGTGCCGACGAGCTTGACCTGGGAGCCTTCGACTTCGGAAACTAGGGGGTATGGCAACTGCTCCCTCGTTCACGACGCTCAAGATCTCGACCGAGGGAGCTGTCGGCCGACTCACTCTCGACCGACCGGAAAAGCTCAATCCATTGAGTTGGCAGTGCCTCGCGGAGATCGCTGCGGCTGCACGATGGTTCGACACACAACCTGAGGTGAAGACGGTCGTGGTGACCGGTGCCGGTCGAGCCTTCTCCGCAGGCGCTGACCTGTCGACCTTCTCCTCCCGCCAGGAAATCAGTACGAGAGAAGTTGCCGAGCATGGCCGAAAGATGGCGGAGGCGCTCGAGGCAATGCAGGCGATCGCCATTGCCGGAATCCAGGGTTGGTGTGTCGGCGGCGGTCTGGTCCTCGCCGCGGCCTGTGATCTTCGAGTAGCGGCCAACGATGCCATGTTCAGCATTCCCGAGGTCGACCTCGGCATCCCGCTGGCCTGGGGTGGCATTCCTCGCCTGGTCCGCGAGATCGGACCGGCCATGACGAAAGAGCTCGTGCTCACTTGCCGGCCGTTCGACGCCGCCGAGGCGAAGGCCGCTGGCTTCCTCAATCGGGTTGTCGCCGCTGATCAGGTCGTGACCACCGTCGATCAGCTCGCCGAGTCGATCGGGGCGAAGGCAGGACATGCCATCTTCTCGACCAAGCGTCACGTCAATGCAGTGACCGACCAGATGGTCGGGACCATGCGCTCGTTCGCCGACGCCGACGGCCTCGTGACCGCGTTCAATGATGAAGAGTGCGCAGACGCTCGATCGGCGTACCTCGCGGCCCGCAACAAGGGATGACTCGGCTCGGCCCCTCGATACCTCGGATGTTCGGCCGCGGCCTCACCATGGCATGCCCGGGCTGCGGAACGAGGGGGCTTTTT
>CAZYLX010000296.1:0-4929 GCA_964648595.1 uncultured Acidimicrobiaceae bacterium | reverse complement strand
GCGCCGTGGAGGGTGAGCAGAGCGCCGTGGAGGATGAGCAGCCTGTGACGGACGCAGACGGTGACGATCCGCAAGGGTGAGGCTTGGGGTGCTGCTGAGGGCCCGGAGCCTGCAGCGACCCTTGCTGATGACGCTGCGCTCGCGGCCCACGTTGCGTCTCGCCGAGGGTTCGTGGTGTCGGTCATCAGTGGTGACCTCCATCGAACGCTCGGTTTGGGGAGCAGCCTGCGAGACGATCCACTGTGGTTCCCGATCGATCTGGGTTGGCTGTCGATCGACGACGGGCCGGAGCAGCCCTTTGTCGGTCACGCTGTCGCTCGAACGCGGACGTGGCTCGGCGAGGGGGCGGTCATCATGAACGCAGCGTGGCTTCGCGACCGGTATCTCGGCCCACGAGCACACCCAAACGATGGGCTGCTCGACGTCACAGTGGGTTCGCTTCCTCCGCGCCAGCTCGTTGCTGCCGCCAACCGCTCCAAAACCGGGATCCATCTTCCCCATCCAGCCTTGACTGTTCGGCGGGTCTCCTCGTGGTCTCACACGTTCGGTCGGCCCCGTTCGGTATGGCTCGATGGCCGGCGTTTCGGGCGAGGGCGTCGGCTGGAGAGTCGAGTCGAACCCGACTGGTTCACACTTGTCGGATGATGGTCCGCCCCTCGGCGTGGTGGAGTGAATACCCTCTGACGCCGTGGGCGCCTACGTCGTAGAAGAATTCACTCCGGCTGAAGCCGACATCCTGCGTCGGTACTTCACCAATCTTGATCAGCCGGTCTTCGCGCTCGTCAATCTCCCGGAAGTGGTGAAGGGCGCTCTGTTCGCTCGGTATTCGAGGTCGTCGAAGAGCCTCCGTCGACTGTTCGTCGACGAGTTCGTGGGTGAGCTCGACATCGAGGGCGATGCAACAGTTGATGCGACGATTGGTCTTGACCGAGCCGAGGAGCTCTACGAGAAGGTCTTCTTCGAGTACGGCGACGACTCCGTCGCCCAACTCGGTGGCGTCCACCTCGCATGTGAGCAGGCGTCGAACCTCCTCACCAAGGTGCTCGAATGGGGTCGTTTGGCCTCGTATCTCGAACAATCAACTCGCTACATTGCATACGACAGTCGAGCCGAGGGCCGGTATCGCTATCACCGCGACCCTGAGATCCTCTCCTCCGAACTGGGCACCCGCTATGTCGGCGACCTGGATCGCATCTTCGACACCTATTCCCAGTTGCTGCCGCAGGTCGTCGATCACGTCAAAGCTGTCACGCCAAAGGGCGAAGGCGACAGCGACTTCATTTACCGCACGGCGGTCAAGGCGAAAGCGCTCGATGCTGTCCGGGGTATTCTTCCGGCCGCCGCACAATCCAACGTCGGGATGTACGGATCCGGCCAGGCGTATGAGCAGCTCCTCATACGCATGCGATCCCACCCCTTGCCCGAGGCTCGGCAGTACGCCGATCTGATGCTGGCTGAGCTGCGCAAGGTCATCCCATCCTTCGTCAAACGCGTCGATCTTCCTGATCGAGGTGGGGACTGGAGCGACTATCTCGCTGAGTCGCGGATGTCAGTCGAGGATCTCGCTGAAGACCTCCTCGACCGTTCGGCTCCAACCGACACGACCGCTCGAGTTGATCTCGTCGACTTCGACCCTGACGCTGAGGTCAAGGTCGTGGCCTCAATGCTCTACTCAGCATCGAGCCTGCCCGAACGTGACATCGAGGATCAGGTCCGCGATATGTCGATCGAGGATCGGCTTCGGATCATTCGGGCATACACAGGGGATCGTCGCAATCGTCGGCATCGACCGGGGCGAGCAATCGAACGGCCCTTCTACCGATTCGATGTCTTGGCCGACTACGGCGCATTCCGCGACCTGCAGCGCCACCGGTTGCTGACCATCGAATGGCAGCAGCTGTCACCGCATCATGGGTATGCCCGCCCGGAGCTCGTCGATGATGCCGGACTCACCAAGGAGTTCGATGAGGCCATGGAGCGCTCAGCAGCGCTCTACGAGGCCCTCGAGCCTCCGTTCGGCCCTCAGGCCTCCTACGGCGTCTCGCTCGCATACAACGTTCGGTTCAACTTCAACCTGAACGCTCGAGCAGCGATGCACATGTTGGAGCTCCGCAGTACTCCTCAGGGACACCCTGCGTACCGCACGGTCGTGCAGGACATGCATCGACACATCGCGGAGACAGCGGGGCACCACGCGATCGCCGAGATGATGACCTTCGTCAACCATTCTTCTGAGACTGAGCTCGAGCGCCTCGAGGCCGAGCGTCGAGCCGAGTCCAAGCGCGGCGCGTAGGCCAAACTCCTCATTTCGGCCGGTCGTTCGCCGATGGCTCGGCATGACCTCTTTCGGTTCCCGCCGTCATGTTCTCGCTTCGTTGTTGGGTGCTGTAGTCCTGGCCGGCACGTTGTTGGCAGCCCCTGCCGTAGCCCATGAGACCTATACGGTCGAACGGGGTGACACGCTGTCGGAGATTGCACAGCGGTCGGACACGTCGGTACGAGCGATCATGGGCGAGAACGGTCTGGCGAGCCCTCACCGCATCCGAATCGGCCAACGCTTGAGGCTGCCGCACGAGGGGACCTCGGCCACAGTTCAAGCGGCCACGGCCACGCAGGCCGCCGCTGCGTCGATGGGGAGCTACACAGTGGCTCCTGGAGACACCGTTGGACACATCGCCCTTCGGCTCGGTGTTCGTCGGGCTGAACTGATCGCCGTGAATGAACTGTCGAATCCGAACCGAATTCGCGTCGGTCAGACGTTGACGATCCCATCCGGGGGAGCGGTGACGGCAACGACCAGTCGCTATCGAGCGCTACCCGACCGCCTCATGCGCGAGCCCGAACGTTTGGCTCTGGTCCCAGTCTTCGAACGCTGGAGCGAAGCAAACGGCTTGCCCGTCGATTTGGTCATGGCGGTGGCCTGGCAAGAGTCGGGCTGGAACAACGCTGCGGTGTCGCACCAGGGAGCGGTCGGAATCGGCCAGATCATGCCTGCGACCGGTGCATGGGTTGCCAGCGACCTGATTGGTCGTCCGACGCTCGATTCTTCGATTCCCGAGGACAACATCCGGATGAGCGCTCGCTACCTGCGCTGGCTGATGAACTACCTCGGAGACGAGGATTCGGCCCTGGCCGGCTACTACCAGGGACCCGGTGCCGTGAAGGCTGGGATCATGTACGAATCGACGGAGCGCTACGTCGCGAGTGTGCAGGCCCACCGGGCGTTCTTCAGGCCATCCTGAGACGTGGCGGTTGCCACACAGAAGTCGGTGTGGGTGCCGCGCAGAACCCATCGGACTGTGTAGAGTCCGCCACGTTCGCCCTGGTCCACGAAGAGAGTTTGCATGACTGACGATCTCGAAGAAGTCGAAGAGACAGAAGAAGATCTCGAAGCCGAGCAGGTCGACGCGGATGAGGTCGGCACCGATGCACTCGACGATGACGAACTCGAGGGCGAGGAGTTCGGCGATGATGAGGTCACTGCCGAAGTCGCCGATACCGACGAAGCAGAAGCAGAAGCAGAAGACGACGAAGATGCCCCTCGGCCGAAAGCTCGAAAGGTCGCTGAGGATGAAGACGAGGACGAGGATGTCGACCCCGACGACGTCGAAGCAGATCTCGATGCCATCCTGAAGAATCGGCTGGCGGCCGAAGACGACGAAGACGAAGAAGAAGACGAAGACGCTCCGACGAACGTCCCGGCCAAGAAGATGGACGAGTTCGTCTGCGAGATGTGTTTCCTGGTGGTGAGTCGTGATTCCTCAACGACGGCGAAGAACCTCCCGCCATGCTCGATGGGTGATGGTGTGGAGCCCTGTCGCCCACTGGGCTGAGCGCCATGGGAGACGCGTCCGACCGCCGACCGCTCGACCAATGGATTGATCTGTTCGTCTACGCCCCCGTCGGCCTCGTCTATGAGTATCAGGACGTATTGCCGAAGCTGATCAGGCGCGGCAAGAGTCAGGTGCAGATCGCGCGGCTGCTGGGAACGATGGCGGCGAAGCAAGGGCAGCGAACGGTGAACTCGCGTATCGACGACGTCATCGATGTCGCCTCGTCGAGCGTTGCCCAGGGCATCACCGATGTTGGTGCCCGTGTCGGCCTTGCTCCCGATGCCTCGGTTGCTCGAGCCACATCAGACGACTTTGCCGGGCAGATCGGCGAGATCGACGACCGGCCACTCCCCATCGCCGGCTATGACGAGCTCACGGCGAAGCAGATCATCAGCTTGCTCGGCGATCTCGATCGGACCCAGCAGGCCCGTGTCGGCCGTTACGAGTCAGCTCATCGGGCGCGCAAGACCGTCATCGGCAAGCTCGAAGCGTTGAAAGAATAAGCGTGACCACAGCAGGCGAGCACGCCAGATTGGCGAACGGCGACGATCTCGAGGCCATCGCTGAGATCGCCGAGTCCATTGCTGCCGACATGGTCGACCAGCGAGGCGGCGCCCTGTTCCTACGTCGCGAGAGCGGAGGCGATGCAGCTGCTCGAGTTCGCGTGCTTCTGGACGCCAACGACGTCAAGGAGCCCGGAGGCTTTGCGGTCATCGGCACCTATGACGATGTGCCGTTCGGCTACGCCGTCGTACAGATCGAGACGCTCGGTGACGGCGGGCGCCTAGCGAGGATCGACGATCTCGCAGTCCAGGCCGAAGCCCGTGGTTCAGGCATCGGGGAAGCGATCATGAACCTGATCCTGGGCGAGGCGAAGGCTCAGGGGTGTTTCGGTGTCGACAGCCGAGCGCTCCCCGGCGATCGGCATACCAAGAACTTCTTCGAGAGCTTCGGCCTCAAAGCTCGGATGCTCGTTGTGCACCGGGCCATCGACTGAAGCGCTCTGCCCCTCAGGCCTCGGTCTTTGGCTCGGTCTCGGCGGCAGGCTCTGGTGTTGTAGTTTCCGCTGCAGCTGCAGCTGCTTCTGGCTCGGCTT
>CAZYLX010000295.1:0-4937 GCA_964648595.1 uncultured Acidimicrobiaceae bacterium | reverse complement strand
TGACGAGCTCGGTGATCTGAGCCGTGAAGGCCTGATCGCCGGCGCCGTAGCGAGTCACCGTTGCGATCTCGAATCCGAGCTCCTCAGCTGCAAACTCAAGACCCTCGAGGCCGGCCTCGCCGTAGAGGTCGTTCTGGATCACGGCGCAGATCGTGTCGTCGACCGAACCGCCGCCTTCACCGAGGTAGTACGACATCGCGTTGATCACGTCGATCTGATACGGCTCGATCACCGGCATCAAATTCTGCTCGGGAACCCAGAACGCATCCTGGCTCGCAGGCGATGCAACCAAATTGTCCTCAGCCAGCAGAGGCAGAGTCGCAAAGACCGACGCTGTTCCCATGATCTGGGAGAACATCACGACGTCGTCTTTGATCTTGCCGTACTTCTGCACGGTGGACGCGGTGTCGTAGAGATGATCCTCGAGCACGATCTCGACCGGATACTGACCAGCAATACCACCGAGCTCGGCGTTGAGGTAATCGAAGTACACCTGCTGGCCGGCAGCCAGCTGCGTGCCGATGACGGCGACGGGGCCGCTCAGCGCCGAGAGGACACCGACGTTGATCGTCGTGCCATCGAAGCCTGGACCGGCGGCCAGTGCCACAGCGGCATCGGTATCACTGCTGTCGTCACTGGCAGTGTCATCGCTTGCAGCGGTGGTGTCACTGGCACTGTCGTCGCTTGCAGCGGTGGTATCACTGCCTGAATCTTCGGCACTCGAGTCATCGTCACTGCCGCCACACGATGCCGCGATCAAGGCCATGGCGAACAGAAGGGCGGTGAACCGCCGAATGGGGTCCCACGGATGTCGTTTCATGTCGGGTGTCCTTTTCTTTATCTGATTGGATGGTTTTGAGGTCAGCTGGATTGAGGTCAATACGAGAAGGGCCACGCCGCGAAATAGACGCGTATGCGCATCCAGAGGGCGGCGAGGCCGCGAGGTTCGACCACGAGGAAGAGGATGATCAACGCTCCGAAGAGCGCCTGGTTGAGGGCAAAGACCGTGATGCCCGATTCGCCGGCCTCGGTCGCAACGCCGGGGATGCGATCACTCCACTCCTCAATCAGGAAGGGCACCGCGGTGATGAACAGTGCGCCAAGCACCGGGCCGTAGACCGTGGCGACGCCGCCGATCACGATCATGGCGACGAACTCGATCGAGAGGAAGAGCCCGAATTCCTCAGGGTTCACGAAGCGTTGGAACGAGCCGTAGAGCGCTCCGGCCAGTCCGGCCAGCGAACTCGAGACAACAAACGACATGACCTTCGTTCGACCCAGTCGAACGCCAATGACTTCGGCCGCCGCGTCACGATCACGCACTGCCTGGAATGCCCGACCGAGTCGGGTGCGCATCAAGTTCTTCACCAGGAGGGCAACCACCGCCAACACAGCCCAGATGAGATAGAAGTACCCACCTTCTCGGGAGAACGTGCGACCGGCAATGTCGAGTGCTGCGAAATCGATTGGCCCGATCGAAACGGGGGCCGAGACATTCTTGCCATTGAGTCCACCGGTCACGCTGTCCCAGCTCTCGAAGATGTATTGACCGATGAAGACCAGACCGAGGGTGATGATCGCGAGATAGCTGCCTCGGAGCCGCAGAGCGAACGGCCCGATGGCCAGCCCAATGAGCGCACCCATGGCGGCTGAGGCCAACAGCCACACGGGCAGGGGCATCTCCAGTTCACCGCCAACGTAGGCCGCGGTATACGCCCCGGCACCGAGGAAGAAACCATGTCCCAGCGAGATCTGGCCCGTGTAGCCGGTGAGCACGTTGAGGCCGATGGCGCCAATGGCCGCAATGCCCGCGTAGTCCACCACGGACAGCTGGAAGTCGGAGAGGGCCATGGGTGCGAACACGTAGGCGGCCAGAGCGACAACGAACGCTGCCTTGCGCCAGCCCGAACGCCAAATGGCGACGGTGTCGAGGTGCCCACGCACCATCCCGGAGTTCGCCGAATCGCGGCGTCGAACGATGGCAGTCACAGGCGCTCCACCTCTTTGGTTCCGAAGAGCCCGTATGGACGGACCATGAGGATCAGGATCATGACCACGTAGGGGGTGACCGATTGGAAGTCCTGGCCCAGCCAGCTTGCGTATTCGGGCTGGTAGCCGGCGGTGAGTTGCTGGGTCAGCCCGATGATGAACCCACCAAGGACGGCTCCGAGAGGTGAGTCGAGCCCGCCAAGGATCATCGCGGGGAACGCTGCAAGGGCGATCAGGCCGATCGATGGCCGAAGGGCTGCGGGGCCCGAGGCGAGCGTGATGCCGGCAACGGCGGCAACGGCGCCCGAGATGGCCCAGGCCGTGGCAACCACCCGACGAACCGAGATTCCACGGGCCATCGCCGCTTCCTCGTCGATGGCAACAGCGCGCATTGCCAACCCCGTCCCGCTGTACCGGAAGAACAAGAAGAACAAGACGACAACGACGAAGGAAAGACCGATGGCCCAGAGGTCGACGACGGCCATGACGATGTCACCAACGACAACCGTGTCGATCCCCCATGGATCGCCGAGGTTCTGAGCGTCCTGACCCCAGATCATCGTGATGACCTGGTCGATCACGAACAGCAACCCGATCGTGATCATGATGACGGAGAAGACCGGCTGGCCCGACATGCGCCGAAGCAGCACCCGCTCGATGATCACTCCGACCGCTGCGGTGCCGATGATCGCGAGGACCGCGGCGATCGCGAACGGAAGGCCCCAGGTCTGATGGGCGTTGAACGTGAGGTAGGCACCGAGCGCAACAATCGAACCCTGAGCGAAGTTGATGACCCCGGTTGCTCGATGAATGACAACGAAGCCGAGCGCAACGAGGGCATACCTGGCGCCGAGCGCAACCCCGGCAAAGCACAGTTGGAGGAAGTCGGTCACCGATACATCTCCTCGATCAGATCGCCGAACTCGGTGGCGATCGCACGCCGCTTCACCTTCTGCGTTGCGGTCAGTTCCCCACCCTCGTGATCGAGTTCACGGGCCAGCAGCCGGAACCCCTTGATCTGCTCGACCCTGGCCAGATCACGATTGACGTGATCGACCACCTCATCGATGAGCTCAACCACTTCGGGTTTGGCCGAGAGATCGGCGTAGGTCGTGTACGGGAGGCCGCGGCGGGTGGCCCAATCACCGACGGTGTCGAGCTCGATGCCGATGAGGCCGACCAAGAACCGCTGCTGATCGCCGATCACGATGGCTTCCCGAACATACGGCGACACCTTCAGCTGGTTCTCGATCTCGCTCGGCGAGATGTTCTTGCCGCCGGCGGTGATGATCAGGTCCTTCACTCGGTCGGTGATGGTGAGGAAGCCGGCAGCGTCGAGCTCGCCGACATCGACGGTTCGCAGCCAGCCCTCCGCATCAACCGTCTCGGCCGTGGCCTCCGGATCCTTCAAGTAGCCGACGAAATTGCAGGCCGATCGGGTGAGGATCTCGCCCGTCTCGTCGATCCGGATCTCGACACCGGGCAGTGCCTTGCCGACCTTGCCAAGCCGCACGTCATCGGCGGGTGTGTAGGTCGCGACGGCGGTGTTCTCCGTCTGGCCGTAGCCCTCTCGAACTTCCACCCCGATCGCCCAGAAGTACTCGAGGAGTTGGGGGGCGATCGGCGCCGCCCCGGAGAGGGCAACGCGCACCCGACGAAGCCCGAGCTTGTCTCGCAACGACCGGAACACCAGAAGCCACAACACGGTCATGACGATGCGATTGAACACACTCGACCGGCCGTCCATTTGATCGCGGGCATGAGTTCGGCCTCGCCGCACGGCCATGTGGTAGAGGCTTCGCTTGAGGCGCGAGGCGTCGTTCATACGAATCTCGACCGTGGCCGCCATCTTCTCCCACACGCGAGGAACGCCGAGAAACAGCGTTGGCTGCACATCGCGCAGGTCCTTGGCGAAGAACTCGCCTCCCCGTCCGAAGTTGACGACGTAGCCGACGCGTAACGCATTGATGGCCGAACTCAACCGCTCCGCTATGTGGCACAGCGGCAGGTACGACAGCACCTCATCTCGGCTGCTCGAATCGAACGCCTGGTTGAACGTGTTCGCAGCAGCCACGAGATTGCGGTGGCTGAGCATGGCGCCCTTGGGGGGTCCCGTCGTCCCTGACGTGTAGACGATGAGGGCGATGCCGTCGGGGTCGAGCACTTGAACACCTTCGAACCAGCGGTCTTCGACGCCGCTGCCCAGTGCCTCGAGCTCGGCGAAGGTCATGATCTGTGGGTCATCGAGGTGTTGGGTCGTCGTTCGAGAGTCGATGACCACGATGTGACGAAGCAGCGGGAGACGCTCGCGTACCTCGAGCACCTTGTCGAGCTGCTCCTCGTCCTCGACGATCAGGACCGAGGCTTCGCAGTGGCTCATGAGGTATTCGACCTCTGTTGACGGCGATGTCGGATAGATCCCGACGGGGACCGCCCCGATGCCCTGGCCGCCGATGTCGGCGAAGAGCCACTCGGGGCGATTCTGACTGTGGATCGCCACCCGGTCACCGGCGCTGACTCCGAGCTCGGCAAGGGCCATCCCGACCCTGGCTGCTCGCGTCGCATATTCGCTCCACGTGTGCGAGACCCAAACGCCAAGGTGATGATGGCGCAACGCCGTCTCGTCAGCCATGTCGGCCGCCCTCGCGGCCAACATCGCCGGCAGCGATGTTGGTTCAGCGGAGACGGCCGTCGGCTCGACAGTGGTTGCGCTCATGATTCCACCCCGAGATAGACCTCGTGGACCTTTGCGTTCTGTTGGATCTCGTCCGGCGGGCCGATCGCGATGACCGATCCGAAGTTGAGCACCATCACGCGATCGGCCAGGTCCATGACCAGGTCCATCTGATGCTCGACGAGGATCATGGAGATGCCGAGCTCACGGCGCAGCTGGATGATGTGCCGCGCTGTGTCTTCGGTTTCTTCCTGGTTCATTCCCGCTACCGGCT